>JAJYJR010000123.1 GCA_021789355.1 Chloroflexota bacterium
GTAGCCGAACATGTTGGCGAGCGGCACGAGGGCGCGGACCACCTGGGTCGAACCGCGCGACTCCATCCCCTCGATGTGTCCCCGGCGGCTGTTGAGGTCGCCGATGACGTCTCCCATGAACTCCTCGGGCATCGTCGCCTCGACCCGCATGATGGGCTCGAGGATCGCCGGGTCCGCCCGCTCGAACGCGTCCTTGACCGCCAGGGACCCGGCGATCTTGAACGCCATCTCGCTGGAGTCGACCTCGTGGTACGAACCGTCGTGCAGGGTCGTCTTGACGTCGACCACGGGATAGCCGGCGTAGATGCCGGTGGCCAGCGCCTCGCGGATGCCCGCGTCGACGGCCTTGATGTACTCGCGGGGGATCACCCCGCCCACGATCCTGTCCACGAACTCGTAGCCCGCGCCCTGCGTGTTGGGCTCGAGCCGGATCACGGCGTGGCCGTACTGCCCGCGACCGCCGGTCTGCCGCACGAAGCGGCCGACGCCATCCGCGGCTCGCCGGATGGTCTCGCGGTAGGAGACCTGCGGCTTGCCGACGTTGGCGGCGACCTTGAACTCGCGGGTCATGCGGTCGACCAGCACGTCGAGGTGGAGCTCGCCCATCCCCGCGATGAGCGTCTGCCCCGATTCCTCGTCGGTCTTCACGCGGAACGTGGGATCCTCGTCCGCCAGGCGCTGGAGCGCCAGCGCCAGCTTGTCCTGATCGGCCTTGGTCCGCGGCTCGACGGCGACCTCGATGACGGGCTCCGGGAACCGGATCGACTCGAGGATGATCGGGTGGGCGGGATCGCAGAGCGTGTCGCCGGTGAAGGAGTCCTTGAGGCCCACGATCGAGGCGATGTCGCCGGCGTAGACCTCCTCGATCTCCTCGCGGTGGTTCGCGTGCATCTGCAGGATGCGGCCGATCCGCTCCCGCTTGCCCTTGGTGGTGTTGAGCACGTACGAACCGGCGTGGAGCGTCCCCGAGTAGACCCGGAAATAGGCGAGCTTGCCCACGAACGGGTCCGCGGCGATCTTGAACACGAGGGCCGAGAACGGCTCGGCGTCGGAGGCGGTCCGGAGCGCCTCGGTGTGCCTCTCGGGGTCCTCGCCGAGCGTGGGCGGGACGTCGAGCGGGGACGGCAGGTAGTCGAGCACCGCGTCCAGCACGGGCTGCACGCCCTTGTTACGCAGCGCCGACCCGCACAGCACCGGGATCATCTTCATCTGGAGCGTGCCGAGGCGGATCCCGTGCCGGATCTCGTCCTCGCTGAGCGCCTTCCCCTCCAGGTACTTGTGCGTGAGGGTGTCGTCCATCTCGGCGGCGACGCCGATCAGCTCCTCGCGGCGGTGCTCGGCCTCCGCCCGAAGCTCGTCCGGGATCTCCAGCACGTCGTACGTGCTCCCGAGCTCGTCGGTGCCCCAGAGCAGCGCCTTCATGGCCACGAGATCAACCACGCCGCGGAACCGGTCCTCGGTCCCGATCGGGATCTGGATCGGCACGGCATTCGCACCGAGCCGGTCGCGGATGGAGTCCACCCCGTGCCAGAAGTCGGCACCGGTGCGGTCCAGCTTGTTGATGAAGCAGATCCGGGGCACGCCGTAACGGTCCGCCTGGCGCCACACGGACTCGGACTGGGGCTCCACGCCCGCGACGCCGTCGAAGACCACGACGGCGCCGTCGAGCACGCGCAGGCTCCGCTCGACCTCGACGGTAAAGTCCACGTGCCCGGGCGTATCGATGAGGTTGATCCGCTGATCCTTCCAGAACGCGGTCGTGGCCGCCGCGGTGATGGTGATACCCCGCTCCTGTTCCTGGGGCATCCAGTCCATCGTCGCGGCGCCCTCGTGGACCTCGCCGATCTTGTAGATCTTCTTCGTGTAGAAGAGGATCCGCTCGGAGACGGTCGTCTTGCCGGCGTCGATGTGCGCGATGATTCCGATGTTCCGCGTCTTCGCGAGCGGAACCTGACGTGCCACGATGTGGGTCTACTTCCCTGCTGGTTCCGGGCCTACCACTTGAAGTGGCTGAAGGCCTTGTTCGCCTCGGCCATCTTGTGGGTGTCCTCGCGGCGCTTGACCGCGGCCCCCAGGCCGTTCATCGCGTCGACGAGCTCGCCCGCGAGCTTCTCGCTCATCGACTTCCCGTTGCGCTTGCGGGCCGACTGGACAAGCCAGCGGACGCCCAGCGACATGCGCCGGTCCCCGCGGATCTCCACCGGCACCTGGTACGTGGCGCCGCCGACGCGCCGGGGCTTGACCTCGATGATCGGGGTCGCGTTCCGCAGGGCCGCCTCGAGCACCTCGAGGCCCGGTCGCCGTGCCGACGCTTCGGCCCGGGCGAGGGCCTGGCGCAGAATGCGCTCGGCAAGACCCTTCTTGCCTTCCGTCATGAGCTTCACCACGAAGCGATCCGTGGTGCGCGCGAGCGGCGGAGCGTACTTGGCCTTGCGGGGGGTCTGGGCGCGGCGCGGCATGCTACCTGACCTTCTGGTTCTGCGGCGCCTTCGCGCCGTACTTCGAGCGGCCCTGCTTGCGGTCGCGGACCCCGGCCGCGTCGAGCGTCCCTCGGATGATGTGGTACTTCACCGACGGGAGGTCCTTGACCCGCCCCCCGCGGACGAGCACCACCGAGTGCTCCTGCAGGTTGTGCCCGATGCCGGGGATGTAGGCCGTGACCTCCATCATGTTCGAGAGTCGGACGCGCGCGATCTTGCGGAGCGCGGAGTTCGGCTTCTTCGGGGTCATCGTGCGGACCTGCAGGCAGACCCCGCGCTTCTGCGGAGCGCCGGGGATCGAGACCTGGCGCTGGCGCAGGCTGTTCCAGTTCCGGCGCATGGCCGGGGCCTTGATCTTCTCGATCTTCCTGGCCCGGCCCTTGCGGACGAGCTGGCTGATGGTCGGCACGGAGACGCGGACTCCTTCCCGGGACGTTGTCGTTGCTGGTGGCCGGACCTCTGCACCATCATCGGGCATCCAGGCGGATCGCCCACGGTGGCCGCGCCGACCTTCGGTGCGCCCGCCCTGCCCCGATGGCAGGCGGCGCCCCTCGGGCTCCCGTCACGATGGCGTCACGCCATCGGCGGTAGCGCCGGCGAGCCCCGCGGATGGGCGGATCGACGCCGGTCGCGGGTGTCACGTGGCTCGTCCGGACCTGGATCCGTCGGGCTCGTGCAGTCCCGCGGGACCACGCGCCACGCCCCCACCGATGCACGGTGAGACGCGACGGCTCGCGGCCGCGAACGCGGAGTATACCGTCGGCCGCAGGGGGTGTCAACGAGAGTGGCCCGGCCGCATGGTCCGGGCCACTCCGTCGAACGCGATGGGGAGCCCTGCCGTGCGGCAGGATCCGCGCGGCACGGCTGCGAGGTCAGAAGACGCGGACGGCGACCTCCGCCGGGGCGAGAAGGAGCTCCTTGAGCTCCTCGTCCACCTTGAGCATGCTGAGGTGTGCTCCAGCCATCTCGAGCGACGTGCAGTACTCGCCGACGTAGCTGCGGAAGACCTTGATGCCCTGCGCAGCCAGCTTCTTGTGCGCGATGCCGTACAGCAGGTAGAGCTCACTGATCGGCGTGCCCCCAAGACCGTTGACCATCAGGGCGACCTCGTCGCCGCTCTGGAACGGCAGGTCGGGGACGATGGCACCGAGGAGCACGTCCACGATCTCGGTGGCGGTGCCCATCTTGCGTCGCTCGCGGCCGGGCTCGCCGTGGATACCGATCCCGACCTCCATCTCGCCGTCCGCGATCTCGAAGAGCGGCGTGCCACGGACGGGCGGCGTGCAGGACGACAGGGCGATGCCCATCGTCCGGACCCGGCTGATCACCTTCTCCCCGACGCGGACGCACTCCTCGAGCGAGCCACCCTTGTCGGCCATGGCCCCCGCGGCCTTGATGACGAAGAAGTTGCCGGCCACGCCGCGCCGGCCGATCGTCCAGGTCGAGTCCTTGACGGCGACGTCGTCGTTGACGAGCAGGTACCCGATCTTCTGGCCCTCGGCCTCGCACAACTCCCTGGCCATCTCCCAGGCGGTGCGATCGCCCGTGTAGTTGTTGACGATGAAGAGCACGCCCGCCGGGGTGTCCATCAGCTTGGACGTCTCAGTCACGAACTCCACCGGCGGGCCGGCGAAGACGTCGCCCGGGCAGGCCGCGTCGAGCATGCCGGGGCCGACGATCATGGTATGGGCCGGCTCGTGGCCGGAGCCGGAGCCCTGGATGATGGAGACCCGGTCCTTCCTGGGCATGTCCGCCCGGTAGATCAGGTTGTACTTCGGCTCGTGCTTCAGCGTGCCGCCGCTCGCGAGCGCGACGCCCTCCAGGAACTCTGTCACGAACGCCTTCGGGTCGTTCAGGAACTTCCTCACGCCGTTTCCCCCTCGCCGTACTTCTCGCGCCAGGCCGACGCGATGGTCTGGAGAATCACGCCGATCGCAGTCGCGCCGGCGTCGACGGAGCCGATGCTCCGTTCGCCCGTGTACGCGGCCCGTCCGCGCATCGCGAGCATGGACTTGGTCTCCTCGGCCGCCCTGGTCGCCACGTCGGCGGCTCGCTGGATCGCGGCGACCCCGTGGTCGCCCTCCATCGCCGGATCGCCGATGGCCGCTTCCAGGCTGTCGGTGGCTGGCACGAGCGCGTCGAGGAGCGTCTTCTCCCCGAGCGAGGCGCTGCCGCGGGACATGATCCCGGCGATCGCGGCGCGCAGCATCGCGATCACGTCCTCCGGCGCCACCTCGGTCCTGTCGCCGGCCGTGGCACCGGCCCGCAGGAAGGCGGTCCCCCAGATCGGACCGGAGACCCCCCCGACCTTGGCGGCGATGACGAGCCCGACCTTCTTGAGCAACGAGCCCACGGTCGAGCGGTCGAGGGTATCCCAGTCGCTGAGGACGACCTCGAACCCGTTGCGCAGCGAGTAACCGAAGTCGCCGTCACCGACGATCGAGTCGAGGTGGGCGAAGTAATCCGCGTTGTCGACGATCGTCGTCGCCATCGTCTTCAGGACGAGGTCGACATCGTCGATCGACGCCTTGGTCATGCGGGCCTCCTTTGTGCACTGGGCGGGTACCGGCACGGAGCTACGGGGCGAGGCAGGCCTCCAGGTCGGCGAGCGTCACCCACGCGCCCGGCCTGGCGGCCGAGCGATTGGCGATGACGGTCGTCTGCTCTCCGTCCGGGTCCCCGAGTGACGACACGACCAGGATTGCCTCGCTGCTGTCCTCCTCCTCCGTGTAGCCGTTGACCGTCATCAGGCAGCGGAGGCCGGCGGCGGCGGCGGCCAGCAGGCCGTTACGCGAATCCTCGACCACCAGCACCTCGGCCGGGGGTACCCCCAGCCGCTCGAGCGCCAGCAGGTAGATGTCGGGGGCGGGCTTCTTGCGGGGGACCACGTCGCCGGCCAGCAGGAGATCGAACCGCTCGGCCCGCTCCTTACCGACCGCGTATTCGAGGATCGCCCGGACGGAGGGTTCCGCGGAGGTGGAGGCGACGGCCAGCGTCCAGCCGGCGTCCTGCGCCTCCCGGATGATCCTCGCGATGCCCGGCCGCGGCGGGAGCTTGCCGGCAGCGACCATCTCCGTGTACAGCTGGGTCTTGCGCTTGTGCCATTTCGCGACCTCGGCGGCCAGGGCCTCGGGATCCTCCGGCAGCCCGTTCGCACCGACGAACTCCGGTGTCAGCTCGCTGGCCATGCGCTCCTTGCCGCCACCGATGAGCAGCTTGCGCCCGTACTCCTCCTCGGACCACTGGACCGGGATGCCGAACTCCCGGAATGTCTGGTTGAAGGCCGGCAGATGACCGTAGCGCTCGGTGTCGGCCAGGACCCCGTCGCAGTCGAAGACGAGCGCGCTCACGTCCAGGCCTTCCCTTCGCTGCCGAAGAGCCGGATGTGGTGCTTCGCCATCTCCATGACGGCGGCGCGCTGGGCGGTGAAGATCCTGGGCGGGTCGTAGTCGCCCGGGTGCTCGGTCATGAAGTCGTAGCCGGACTTCATGAAGGCGATCTTGAGTGCGGTGCTGATGTTGACCTTGGCGCACCCGCGGCCGATGAGATCGCTGAACTGCTCCGGGGTCATGCCGGTGCCGCCGTGGAGGGCCACCGGCAGGCCGGTGGCCTCGACGATGTCGGTGACCCGCTGGCTGTCGAGGTGCGGGGTCGTCTTGTACATGCCGTGGGCATTACCGATGGCTGGCGCGAAGACATCCACGCCCGTCGATCGGATGAAGTCGATCACCGTCTCCAGCGACTGCTCCTCGGCGACCTCGTTGCCGGTCATCTCCTCCGTCCGCTTGAAGCCCTCGATCTCGCCCTCGACGTGGGCGCCGTAGCGGCGGGCCTCGGCGACGACCTCGATGCACTGGCGCCTGTTCTCCTCGACGGACAACTTGCTGGCGTCGAAGAGAACCGAGTTCCAGCCCCTGGCGAGACAGGCGGAGATGACCTCCCGCTCCGGGCAATGGTCGAGGTGGAGGGCGACCGGGACCGAGACGCGGCCGGCGTACGCCAGCCACATGGCGTACATGGCGTCGATCCCGGTCATCTTCACGTGCTTGACCGACGTCTGGATGATGACGGGCGCCCGCGATTCCTCGGCGGCCGCGAGGACGGCCTCCATCGTGAGGTCGTTGATGACGTTGATCGCCGCTACGCCGTACCGCTCGGCGAAGGCTCGATCGAGGATCTCCCTGGTGGGTACGATCGGCATTGCAGCACCTCCGGGACGCGAATACGTGGCGGCCCGCCCAGGCCGGAGGTCCGGCATGGCCCGGGTCGTCTCATGCTCGTTCGGTCGATCACCTCCCCCGCGCTGCCGGGCGCCCCGCCACACCCGCCGGATGGGCCGTGGCGGAATCCCGAGCCAGATCGAGCACGGTGCGTGCGTTGCCCTCGTCGACGATGAGGACGTCGACCACGTCCGCCCGGAGGATCCCAAGGATCGCCTGCGGCTTCTCCGCCTCGCTGACCACCGCCACGACGGTGTCGATGCGGCGCAGGTCCTCGATCGAGAGCGCGACGAGGCGGCTGCTGTGCGGCGCGGCGATCAGCGTGCCGCGCGCGTCCACGTAGTTGCCGAGGACGTCTCCGACGGCGCTCTCGGCCCGGAGGCGCGCGATCTCGTCGAGCGAGAGGCAGCCGCTGCGCACCATCGTGCAGCCGTCGTCCGTGCCGCCGATGCCGACGAGGGCGACGCTGGCCTGGGCGGCGACGCGAAGCGTGTGGGCGACCGCCTCCTGCTCGAACAGGCGGTCCCGCATCTCCGCGCTCTCCACGTAGGCCGGCGCGTAGAGGCTCACCGCGCGTCCACCGCAGCGCTCCGCGAGGGCCCGGCAGATCTCGTTGGGGTTCGTCGGCGCGTCGACGCGGGGGGAACCGCCCATCGCGCTCGCGAACGTGCAATCCATCCGTCGCTCTGGCCGGAAGAAGCGGGGAACCTCGCCGGTGTCGCGGCCGTGGCTGACCGCCACCACCACGCCGTCGTGCAGCCTCCGCTCGAGGTAGCCGGCCGCGCTCCGGGCCACCGCCTCGCGCTGCGACTGCGGGTCGGTCCGCGATGGGCTGACGATCGCATCCTTGAGCCGGAACGCGTCCCGGAGCTGCGTCTCAAGGTCGAGGTGGAGCCAGGGTGGTGCCTGGATGCGGATATCCACGACCCCCGCCCAGCGCGCCCGCTCCAGGAGCCGCTGCACCTTCGGGCGGGACAGGGTGAACTCGGCGGCGATCTCCTCCTGCGTCCGGCCATCCATGTAGTACCGGTGCGCGATGCGGGCGAGGAGCTCGTAGTCGTCCTGGCGGAGGTCTTCGGGCAACAGTGTGATCTCGTGGTCCGATCATTTGCTCAGTGCTGGACGTCTGCCCACTCTAGCAAGATCGGACCCCCGGGACAATCCCTCCCGGGCGGCGAATCGCGGCCCCGGGACGCGGGCGCCCCCCGACGGGCACCGGTCCCGTCGGGGGGCTCGTGGCGACGAGGCACGGGGCACAACAAGGCACACGACCGCGACGCGATGACGGATCCCCAACGGCGACGGCCGCCGCCGGAGCGCCCCTACTGGATCGTGGCGTCCCCCTCGCCGGGAAGCGGGTCGGGCGCTTCGCCCGGCTCCGCCCCGCCCTCCAGGAACGGATTCGGCAGCTCCTCCTCCTCGTCGTCCGAGGGCTCGCGCTCCCAGCCGACGAGCGTGAGTGGCTCCTCCTCGTGCTCCGGCGCCTCCTCCAGGAAGGGGTTGTACTCCTCCTGGCCGAAGCCCTCGGGAAGCTCGCCACCGGCGAGCGCCTCGGCCGCCGCCCGCCGTTCGGCCTCACGCCGCGCGGCGATGTTGGCCGGCGCGCCGGTCCCGGCCGGGATCAGCTTGCCGATGATGACGTTCTCCTTGAGCCCAAGGAGCCGGTCCTTGGCGCCGTTGATGGCGGCCTCGGTGAGTACCCGGGTGGTCTCCTGGAAGGACGCCGCCGCGAGGAACGAGCTCGTGTTCAGCGATGCCTTGGTGACGCCGAGCAGCACGGTCTCGGCCGTGGACGGCTCGCCGCCCTCGGCCAGGACCTGGTTGTTCAGGTCCTCGAACTCGAAGCGATCGATGAGCTCGAACGGGAGCTGTTCGCTGTCGCCCGGCTGGTCGATGCGGACCTTGCGGAGCATCTGACGGACGATGATCTCGATGTGCTTGTCGTTGATCGTGACGCCCTGGCTCCGATAGACCTTCTGGACTTCCTTGACCAGGTAGCGCTGCACGGCCTCGCGACCCCGGGTCTCCAGGTACTCCTGGGGGTTGATGGGGCCGTCGGTGATCGGGTCGCCGGCGCGGATCTCCTGCTGGTTCTCGACCAGGAGCTTCGCGCTGTGCGGGATCATGTACTCCCGTTCCACGACGTCCTCGGACCGAACCAGCAGCTGGCCGTCGCGGTGGACCACGAACCCACGGACCGGGCTCGACAGCTCGTCGACCTGCCCGTCCGTGCGCTCGCCCCGGGCCAGCGCCTGGCCGGCCTCGACGGTGTCGCCGTCGGCCACCAGCAACTCCTGCCCGCGGCCCAGCTTGAGCGGCGTGTCGAAGCTCTCGCGGCTCGTGACCTTGACCTTCCGGCCGCCGTTCTCGAGCGTGAGCACCTCGACGATCCCGTCGATGTGGCTGATCTCGGCCTTGCCCTTGGGCACCCGGGCCTCGAACAGCTCCTCGACGCGCGGCAGGCCGGCCGTGATGTCGGCCTGCGCCACGCCGCCGGTGTGGAAGGTCCGCATCGTGAGCTGGGTGCCAGGCTCGCCGATCGACTGGGCCGCGATGATCCCGACCGCCTCCCCGACCCCGACCAGCCGGCTGGTCGCGAGATTGCGGCCGTAACATGCCCGGCAGACGCCGTATCGCGACTGGCAGGTCAGCGCCGAGCGCACCTCCACCGCCTCGATTCCGGCGTCCTGGATGCGGCGCGCGATCTCCTCGGTGATCTCCTCGTTCCGCTCGACGAGCGTCACGGGCTCGAGCCCGCGCTCGTCGAGCACCGCGGCGGCCGCCAGGCGGCCGACCAGGCGGCGCGCGAAGGCGTTGGGCTCGTCGCCAACGATCTCGCGCGTCTCCTCGCGGCTGATCCAGGTGCCCTCCGCGGTCCCGCAGTCGTCATCGCGGGTGATCACGTCCTGGGCCACGTCCACGAGCCGCCGGGTCAGGTAACCCGAGTCGGCCGTGCGCAGGGCGGTGTCCGCGAGGCCCTTCCGGGCGCCGTGGGTGGAGATGAAGTACTCGAGGACGGTCATGCCCTCGCGGAAGTTGCTCCGCACGGGCACGTCGATGATCCGCCCCGACGGGTCGGCCATCAGGCCGCGCATGCCGCCGAGCTGGCTGATCTGGCCCTTGTTTCCGCGGGCGCCCGAGATCGACATCATCTTGACCGCACCGAACGGGTCCAGCCCGTCCATCATCGCGGTCGAGATCGTCTGGGTCGTGTCCTGCCAGACCGCTACGACCTGGTTGTAGCGCTCCTCGTCGGTGATCAGGCCGCGCTGGAAGTCGCGGTCGATCTTGGCGACCTTGCCGTCGGCGTCCGTGAGCAGCCGGGTCTTGTCGACCGGCACCACGATGTCGCTGACCGCGATGGTCATGCCGCCCCGTGTCGCCAGTTCAAACCCGATCGCCTTGATGCCGTCGACCAGGTGGGCCGTCTCCTCGGGGCCCAGGACCTGGTAGCAGCGCGCCACGAGCTCGCGCAGCTCCTGCCGGTTCATGGGCCGGTTGAGGAAGCGCAGCCGGTCGGGCAGGATCTGGTTGAAGATGACCCGCCCGATGGTGGTGCGGATCCGCTCGTCGACGAGCTCTCCGGCCGCCTCGCTCCACGTCCGCACCGTCACCTCCACGATGTCGTGGAGGTGCGGCGCATGGTCGACCGCCGGAAGCGACCCGCCTCCCGGGCCGAAACCGCGGAACGGGCGGTATTCCGGGTGGATGCGGCCGAACTCGTAGGCCTGCACGGCCTCCGCCTCCGCCGCGAAGCGATAGGCCGGCTCGACCGACGCGAAGTCGGCACGATCGGCGATCGTCAGGTGGAAGCACCCGAGGACCATGTCCTGGGTGGGCGCCACGATGGGGCTGCCATCCGAGGGCGACAGGAGATTGGCGGTGGACAGCATCATCCGCCGCGCCTCGTCCTGGGCCGCGGTGCTGAGCGGCACGTGTACGGCCATCTGGTCGCCGTCGAAGTCGGCGTTGAACGCGGTGCAGACCAGCGGGTGGATCTGGATCGCCGAACCCTCGACCAGCACCGGAATGAAGGCCTGGATGCCCAGCCGGTGGAGCGTCGGGGCTCGGTTCAGCAGGACCGGGTGGTCCTTGATGACGTCCTCGAGGACTTCCCAGACCTCGGGCCGCACGCGCTCGACGATGCGCTTGGCGCTCTTGATGTTGTGGGCGAACCCCTTCTCGACCAGCTGGCGCATCACGAACGGCTTGAACAGCTCGAGCGCCATCTTCTTGGGCAGGCCGCACTGGTGGAGGTGAAGGTCCGGGCCGACCACGATCACGGACCGGCCGGAGTAGTCCACGCGCTTGCCGAGCAGGTTCTGACGGAACCGGCCCTGCTTGCCCTTGAGCATGTCCGACAGGCTCTTCAGGCGGTGGTTGCCGGTCCCGGCGATCGCCCGGCCCCGGCGCCCGTTGTCGATGAGGGCGTCGCAGGCCTCCTGCAGCATCCGCTTCTCGTTGCGGATGATGATCTCGGGCGCCCCGAGTTCCAGCAGCCGCTTGAGGCGGTTGTTCCGGTTGATCACGCGGCGGTACAGGTCGTTAAGGTCGGACGTCGCGAAACGGCCGCCGTCAAGCTGCACCATGGGCCGGAGGTCCGGCGGAATCACCGGCAGCACGGAGAGGATCATCCACTCGGGTCGGGTGCCGCTCCGCCGGAACGCCTCGATCAGGCGCAGCCGCTTGATCGCCTTCTTGCGGCGCTGGCCGGACGTGGTCCGGACCTCGCTGTGGAGCCGGCGCGACAGCTCGTCCAGG
>JAJYJR010000124.1 GCA_021789355.1 Chloroflexota bacterium
GGCCGCGCAGCAGCGCCAGCGCGGACGCATCGAGACGGTGCTCGCGGACCCGGCCCTCCTCGTCCCGCACTTCCAGCCCATCGTCGATCTGGCCGCCCGCCGGGTGGCCGGCTACGAGGCGCTGGCCCGCTTCCTCGCCGCACCCCTGCAGGCGCCAAACGTGTGGTTCGCGCAGGCGACCGATGCCGGTCTCGGGGCCGAGTTGCAGGGCCTGGCGGTGGCGCGCGCCTGCGCGGTGGCGCGGGCGGCCGGGCTGCCCGCCGGCGCGTTCCTCTCGCTCAACGTCAGCCCCCGCTACCTGGCCGTGCCGGCGGTGCAGCGGGCCCTCGGGCGCGGGCCGCTCGATCGGCTGGTGATCGAGGTGACCGAGGAGGAGGCGGTGGCTGACTACGCCGCCCTGCGGGACGCGGTGGCGCCCTACCTCGCCCGCGGGGCTCGCCTTGCGGTGGACGATGCCGGGGCGGGCTATGCGTCGATGCGTCACGTGACCGAGCTGCGCCCTGACTTCGTGAAGCTGGACGCGCTCCTGGTGCGCGATCTCGGCGACGACACCGCGCGCCAGGCCCTGGTGGACGCCCTGGTCGGCTTCGCCGGCGCGATCGGGTCTGTGCCCATCGCGGAGGGGGCGGAGACTGCCGCCGACCTGGCGCTCCTCGCGCGCACCCGGGGGCCGCTCCTCGTGCAGGGCTACGCGATCGCCCGGCCGGGCCCGGCCTGGCCCGCCGTGGACCTGGGGCTCCTGGGCGCCCCGACGGCACGCCGATCCAGGGCCCGGAGCGTCCTCGCCGGGCGGTCCGCCGGTCGATAGTCGGGCGGTCCGGTCCCGGCGCAGCCAACCAGCGGCTGAGCGTCCAGCGCGTGGCTCCTACGCGACTGTCAAAAGGGCGTCGGCCAGCCAGTCGGGTACCACGATCCAGGTGATGGGAACCGGCGGTTCTAATCCTCTCGCCCCGACCATTCGAGTAGGTGGGCCGTCGAAACCGGTGGGGGGGGGTCGCCCGCCTTGAGCGAAGACGACACCGACATTCGTGGCGGCGCCCGGCACACGAGCGCCGCCAGGACATTGATCGGCCTGCCCCGGTGAACTCACCGGTCGAAGACCTTGATCAGCGTGCACGGGTACATGCGGTTGTCCTTGGTCGGTGGCGTGGCGACGCCCACGAAGAACAGGTTGGAGGTCAGGATCGACGTCAGGGTGACGCCCAGGGCCGCCGCGTCTGGGTATAGCACGGGAGGGTTGATGGGCTCGAGGAACCAATCGGGAACGTCAGTGGCCACGTGCGTCTGGGTGTCCTTGACCACCTGCTCCGTCGTGGTTCCGTCCGCGATGGCCCCGATGACCAGCGCTGCCCCGCGGCCGTCCTTGGTCGCCTCGGGCGTATTGACGAGCGTGAGGGTGATCCGCGACCCGCGCTCCACGTCCTTCGGCCCCGCGTAGGTGCACGCCTTGCCGTCGAAGGAGACGGCCGCGATGATCGCCGCCGTGCTGGCCGATGGCGCGGCGCTGGCCGGTGCCACCGATGCAGCGGCCGACGTGGGGACGGGGGTGGGTGTGGGCACGGATGTCACCGCCGGGGTCGTTGCCGCCGAGCAGGCCGCGACCAGCAGGCAGATGAGCGCAACCGAGAATCTGGATCGGGTCATGACGTGCCGCCTTCCGCAGAGCCCGGGTCTTCTGGCGCCCGGGCCTCACCTCCGGATGCTGCGCGGGGCCGGCGAGCCTTCGACCAGCCTGAGGCGAGTCCACGACCAGCCCCCGTGCCCGGCCCGGAGAGGCGGACTGGACCGGAAGAGAGGCGGCCGGCAGACCCGTACCGCGCCATCACGGGGATCGCGGCACGGGCCACAGGGGAACGACCTGGTCGAGCAGCCAGCGGGTCTCGGAGACGCGCGCGGCGGGGCCGGACGTGCTGGCCACGAGCTGCGCAGCCACCCGCGCCAGCGCGTTGGACGCATCCCGGGAAACGAAGTCCGAGGCCGACACGCGGAACAGCCCGCGGCGCAGGGCGCCTTCGATGGCGCCCGCCTCGGGCAAGGCCGACGTGTCGGATCCGACCTGCCACAGCCCGGCGGCGGCGAGGGTCGCGCTCACGGAAGGGCTGGAGCTCATGCCGTTGCCCCCGGCCGGGGTTCCGACCAGGAGGTCGAGCACGCGTCGGACTTCAGGGCGGTCGTGGAACACGACCACGCTGTACAGGCGCCCCCGCATCACGCCGGCGCTGTTCGGATCGGTTGCGGGCATCGGGAAAGCGGCCAGCGTACCGTCCTGACCGCGATGCCACTCGAGGCGCTCCGTGCCACCGCCGAGGTGGAGCCAGCAGCCGGGCGGCGTGTCCGACAGCGGCCAGGCTGCCACGTCCTGCGGGATCCGGACGGCGGCAGCCGGCCCTCCAAGGACGGAGCCATCGTTGAACACGACCCGGTCGAGGTAGTTGAAGCCGTCCAGGATCGCCAGGGAATCGATCCCGGTTCGACCGGCAACCCAGCTGTCGTACGTCTCGGGCCCCGATGCCCCGCCCAGGATCTCGTCCTCGACGAACCCGACCGCGCTCGCACCCTCGACGGACCCGCCCGCAATGCCCAGGCACCAGGGCGAGCCACCGGCGTGGATGATCCGCGCGGTCAGCGCGTCCAGCTCGGTCCGCGTTGCTGGCACCTGGTAGCGGGCCACGGCAAAGGCCTGCTTCGGGTACCAGACCAGGCTCGACGCCTCGATCGCGAGCGGCAGCCCAACCAGGTGCCCCGAGGCGGTCGGCCAGGCGCGGTCCGGCCCAACGGTGTCGAGGGCGAGCAGGTAACCCGCACCTGCCTCCTGGGACCGTCCCGCGACGACGAATCCGGACTGGTCGACGAGGAGTCCGGCCAGCCCCAGGCTCGCCACGTCGAAGGGCCGGGCGACGATGGCGACGTCGGGGACATTGCCGGCGGCGACCCGCTGGTCAAGGACCTCACCTCCGTCCGGGACCAGGTTGACCGAGATCCCGTCGCGTGCCTCGATGGCACGCAGCGGCGCTTCAAGGCTGACCGGGAGCTGCGACAGGATCTCAACCCGCGTCCCGGCCAGCGATGCCGACGCGAAATGTCCAGCCGGTACCAGCGACCCGCCCGCGTAGACCTTGAGCGCTCCTGTGGCCCGGGCGGCGGACGGTGGCGGTGGACAGGTCGCCACATGGAGGTACGAGCGACACTCCTCGCTCGACAGTCCACGCCCGCTCTGGCTCGCGGCGATGGCCATCAGGGTCTCGGGAGCCAGCACCGGCGTCCCGCGGAGGCCGTTGGGACCATCCCGAACCGCGACGGCGCCGATCGTCGCCGGATAGGCCACGTGCGACGCCTGGAGCGCCCAGTGCAGGGCATCCAGCGCCTCTGACACGATGTATCCATGGCCAGCCGTAGCATCGGCCGCGTACCAGGCGAGCAGCAGGGCGAGGCGGGGATCCTGACCCAGGTTGCCGATCGAGGCGGCTGCCCGTTCCCGGGCTACGGCGATCTGCTCCTGCTCCCGAGCCGTCTCCCCCTGTCCGTAGAGCGAGAGCGACAGCCAGGACGTCACGATGACGGCACCGAGCAGCACCGCGGCCAGGACCCGGAGGCGGCTCGCAGCCCGCCGCTCGAGGGTGTGCTCCCGAGCAGCGCGCGCGCGCTCCGCGTCGACCTGCCGTTGGCGCTCGTCGAGACTGGCATCGAGCAGGGCCCGCTGGCCCGAGTCGAGGCGAAGGTGGGTCGACGCCGCCCATCCGGCAAATCGGTCGAGCTGCGCGCCGGAGAGCAGGAACCCGCGCTCGCGCCCCGACTCCAGCCAGTCCGCGGTGACCTCGGCGACGCGCCGCAGCATGATGAGGTCGTCGCGTGCCTCGTCGACCCACCTTGCGAGCCGTGGCCAGCGTGCAACCAGCGCCTCGTGCGCGATCTCGACCGTGCCCTCCCCTGTCGTCGTGTCGCGGTCGAACGACAGGAGCCGGCGACCGGCAAACGCCTCGAGCACGGCGTTCAGCTGCGCCGGGTCTGCGGCCAGGGCCTCGAGCTCGCCGCGCGGCACGCGCCGGGCGGCAGGATCGCCGGCTGGACCGACGGCCACCAGGCGCAGGAACACCTGGCGGGCGAGCTCCCGCTCCGGTGGGGCGAGGGCGTCGAGGGCTTCGTCAGCACGCCGGGCGAGCGCTCCGGCAACGCCGCCGATCGCCAGGTAGTCGGTCCGGACCAGGCGGGCGCCGTCGCCCCGCGCGAACAGTTCCGTCAGCGAGTACTGCAGCAACGGCAACTCGCCGGGCTGGCGGCCCAGGTCGGCGATGATCTCGCTGGCCAGGCCTGGCTCGAGTGTTGCGCCAACCTTCTCGGCCGGTCGCACGATGGCGCGTTCGAGCGCGTTGCGGTCGAGGGGCGTCACCAGCTCCACACCGGCCCTGATCAGCTCGCCCAGGCCCGGCACGCGGAGTGGATACGTGAGGGTGTCCGCGCGCAGTGTGGCAGCGACCAGCAACCGTGAGTCCGGAGCGGCAAGGCCAGCGAGCAGCTGGGCCAGGAACTGGGTCCTGGACGGCTCGTCGGCCAGCGTGAACAGCTCCTCGGCCTGGTCGAGGACCAGCAGCACTGGCTCGTCGGGGCCGGTCGCGGTCGCCAGCGCCGCGGCCAGGGCCGTTTCGTCGTTGGCGCCCACGATCGAGCTGGGCATGCGGGACGCGTCGCGCGGGCCGGCGAGCGCGGGAAGGGCTACCGCGAGCGCCGACGCGAGCGCCTGAAGCGGGTGGGTGCCCGGCAACATGATCGCGATCGGCCAGCGCTCCGAGCCGGGCAGCCGACCGGCTCGGATTGCCGGGATCAGCCCGGCCCGCACGACGCTCGATTTGCCGCTGCCGGACGGGCCCACGACGAAGAGCAGGCGTCCCGCGCGGGCCACCTGCCCCAGCCGTTCGACCAGCCTCTCGACCAGGTCTTCGCGACCGAAGAAGTCGCCAGCGTCCGCCTCGCCGAACGGCCGCAGGCCCTTGTACGGGTTGCGCGCCGGAAGTCGCGCCGACCCATCGAGCCGGGGGTCCTGGGCGAGCACCCATGCCTCCAGCTGACGGAGCTCGGGCCCCGGGTCGATGCCCAGCTCGGTGGACAGGATCGCGCGACCATCCGCCAGCACGCGAAGGGCGTCCGCCTGGCGGCGCGACCGATACAGCGCGACGACCAGCTGGCCGCGGAGCCGCTCGCGGAGTGGGTTCGCCGTCACGACCTCGCCGAGCCGCGCCGCCACCTCCCTGTGGTGGCCGAGAGCGAGGTCCGCATCGGCGAGATCCTCCAGGGTCCGCAGCCGCAGCTCCTGGAGGCGGGTGATCTCCGGCTGGACGAACGTCTCGTCGGCGACGTCCTCGTACGGGCGTTCCGCGCTCCACAGGTCGAGCGCTCGGGCGAACCGCTCCCGCGCCGCCGCCGGGTCGTCGGCCAGCAACACCCTGCCTGCGGCCGCGTCGCGCTCGAATCGCCGCGCGTCGACCTCGTCGTCGGAGACCTGCAGCCGGTAGCCCCCTCCGACGGTGGCGAGGTGGTGCCGGTCCGGGCCGCCCACCGCTCCGTCGTGAGCCCGGCCCGGGTCCAGCGCATCGCGCAGCCGCGACACGTGGAAGACGACGGCCTTGGCGCCGCTCTCAGGCGGGTCGTCCCCCCACAGCGCGTCGAGGATCCGGTCGGCAGAGACGACGCGGTTGGCGTTTGCCAGGAGGAGCGCGAGGAGGGCCAGCTGCCGACCACGAGCGATCTCGCATCGACCGTAGGCGCCCAGGACCTGGATCGGGCCCAGGACACGGAACTCCACGGCACCTGCCTCGGGCTTCGGGCTGGCGGGATGCTAGAACCGCATTGCCGGCGTGACTACGGCCATTCGGACGGTATGCGCCGTCGGGACCGGGCACCGCGAGGATCCCAACTGGTGTAGACGCTACGGGATCGCCTCGAGCTCCCCGGACTCACCATCGAGGACGGCGCCCGGTTATACTCTCGGTATGAAGACGGCCGTCTCGGTCCCCGATGACCTGTTCGCGCAGGTGGACCGCCTCGCCAGGCGTTCCCGCCGCTCCCGAAGCGAGGTATACAGCGCCGCCCTGCGCGAGTACGTCGCGCGTCACGCTCCCGACGAGGTGACGGCCGGCCTCGACGCCATTCTCGCGGATCTCGGCCAGCCCGATACGGGTGATTTCACGGGTACGGCAGCGCGCCGTACGCTCGAGTCGACCGAGTGGTGATTGGCCAGGGCGAGGTCTGGTGGGCAGATCTCGGCGATCCGACGGGATCGCAGCCGGGGTTTCGGCGTCCCGTCGTCGTCGTGCAGGGCGACGCGTTCAACGCGAGCAGCCTGCACACGGTTGTCTGTGTTGCGCTGACAAGCAACACGCGCTGGGCCGCCGCTCCGGGCAACGTGCTCCTGACCCCCAGGGCCACCGGACTCCAGAAGCCGTCCGTTGTCAACGTGTCCCAGCTCGTCACGCTCGACCGCAGTGCGCTGACCGAGCGGGCCGGTCGCCTGTCCGCCTCGAACCTCGAGCTTGTTCTCGCCGGGATCGATGTGGTGCTCGGCCGCGGGTGATCGCGGCGGCGTGCCCGGTTTGTCGGGTCAAATCCTCTCGCCCCGACCAACCGTTCAGCAACTGTCCCCACCGGGGCGTCGAGCCCCGGTTCGGTGGGGCCTACTGGCCCCACTTCGTCGGTCGGGGCGACTGCGGCTCGGTTTCCGTGCCCCACTGAGCGTGAGCATGGAGGATCGCCCCCCCTGCTTCGGCTGGCACGCAACGACGGTGCCGGTCACCTCGCGAGCCTTCCGAATCGGCGGACCCCTATGGTGACGCCGGGTCGGGCAACTCCTGCATCAACTCGTCATAGGCGCTCGACGATGATCCGCGCCTCGATCGCCCTGACGATCGTCGGTTCGGCATCCGGCCCGCCCAACCCGAGCACGACCGCTGCGACCGCGAACCGTGCGATCCAGTCGACGTTCGTTCGCGCTGGCCCCAGCCAGTCGCGCATGCCGGCGTGGTGCGCCAGTGCGGTATCTCGCCGTCCCCTGGATGGTACGAGCGGAGTGGTGCTCGATCGCCGGTTGCCATGCGTGATAGATCGGATATTATTGCTTACATGGAACAGGAGCCGCAATCCGCACTTGTCAGTCGCCACGTCCCTCGGTGGGTTTCGCGCGCTGTCGCCGACTTCGAGATCTTCGGTCGTGACGTCGTGTCGACGAACGACGTGGCAGCCGCGCTCGGCGTCGCCATCGGTTCGCGGCCGCTGAGGAACACGATCCATGAGCTCGTCAAGCTCGGCTGGCTCCGTCCGCTTCCGGCGCGCGGCACGTACGAGTTCCTCGGTGCGCACGGGGGCCCATTCCCGTCTGGCGACCCCCTGATCGAGGCACGAGCGGTGCGCTCCAGACGATCGGACTTCCGGCTTGCGGTGGTGGGAACTGGGGCCGCCTTCCTGCGCGGATTCGCTGAACGCGCGCCCGACCGGTACGCGGTCGCCATAGATCGCGACCAGGGCGGGTCCGTCGCCCTCGCCGCCGCGTACCACCTGATCAAGACCACGGGCGGTCGCCTGGCTGGCATTCCCGACCTGCGCGACGTCCCCGTGTCGGACGCTGCGCACCTGCTGGCCGACGCCGCGCTATGGCCGTCCGTGTGCGGCGACCTGCGCGACACTGCTCATTGGCTGCGTCGGGCCCTCGAGGTGACGGCGCCGGAGGAGTCGGCGGCCACGGCGCGCCGCGTCGGCAATGCGGCCGCGGCCCGGATGGCGTACCTCGCGGCCCGGTTCGACGCGCCCCGCGTCGCCGCCGCGATCGCCGAGGCACTCCCCGGGCGTGCCCGGACCCAGATCGGGAGCGCCGGCGAGCCGCTGGTGGCACGCGATGCCAACCTCGGCGTCGATGATCGGCTCGGAGTGGCGACGCGATGATCCACCTCGCCGCGATCAACCAGCTCGCCGCCGTCTACCGCGGCCGGGGCAGGAACGAGGCCTACCTGGAGTTCGCCCAGGAGCACTTCCTCGACTGGCTTCGACAGGAGCGTCTCTTCGAGGACGAAACCGTCGTTCTCAAGGGCGGGACCGCGATCAGGAAGTTCGTCCTCGGCAACGACGGGCGCTTCTCGACCGACCTCGACTTCGCCGTCGCGGACCCCGTCTACGCCGATCACATCCTCGAGCGCCTGGGGCAACGGGTCGCCCACGAGGGTGTGACGTTCGTCCTCGACAGGTACGACGCCGGGGCGCGCAAGGGCACCTGGCATGCGGAGACGGCCGAGCATGGTTCGTCGCTGCCCGCGAGCCTCGACTTCTCGGCGCGCGCTCTCCTCCTGCCTGCGACGCATCCGGAGCGCGCCAGGATCCCCGGCATCGAAGGTCGGTTCCTGGGCTTTGCGCCGGTCCGGCCGCCGGTGGCGGACCTGGTCGAGACCGTCGCGGAGAAGCTGTCGAGATTCCGGAGGACGATGCTCGGCCGCGACGTCTATGACCTTGCCTCCGTCGCACCTCGCGTGGAGGGCCGTTTGCCGCTCCTCCGCGAGGTCCTCTGCTTCAAGGCGTACTTCGATCGAGTGGAGGAGGGGCGGGACACCCTGCCCGTCCCGTTCACCGGAGGCGCTGAGTTCGTCGGTCGGGACGCCGGGCGGGTGATCGGCGCAAGCGACCTCGGTCTCCTGGCCCGCGACCGCGTCGACGTTCCCGCGATGCTGGAGACGATCGCCGCGATCTATGGCCGGATCGGAGTGCCCACGGGCGACATCGAGGCCCGCCTCGCAGCGTGCCGCCACGGCGACCTCCATTGGGCTCGCACCCACTACGCCGAGCGGGCCCTCGAGCTGCGGCGCGACGGCGGGCGGACGTGAGTCGGGCAGTGCGCGACGTCGCCCATGGATGAGCGCGACGCCCCGGGCCCGGGTGAGCTGCGCCGCGAGGTGGAGCGCCTCCGCGCCGAGAACCGGCGACTGCGGGCGGCGCTCGGGCTGGATGTCCCCGAACCGGCGACCGCCGAGTCCCCAGCAGCCGGACCGATGTCGACCGCGCCCGCCTGGGAGCCCACCCTCTTCCGCGAACCGTCGGCGAGCGCGGGCCGTGCGCCCGTGGACGGCCATTCGTCGCCGGAGGCCAAGATCGCGCTCTTCCGATCGCTGTTTGCCGGTCGCGACGACGTCTACGCCGTCCGGTGGGAGAACGAGCGCAGCAGGAAATCGGGATGGAGTCCGGCCGTCGTCGGCGGGCCGGCCAATGCCCGGAGACCGGATCGCCAGTACCTGCCCGTGGGTGGCGGGATCATCGAGGCGCACCTGACGGGTCGGGTGCATGTCGGGGTGTACCCGCTG
Source organism: Chloroflexota bacterium (assembly GCA_021789355.1). The sequence goes on from JAJYJR010000124.1 coordinate 9,330, forward strand.
CTGCGCGACGACACCTGCCGGCTCCTGGCGTGCGACTTCGACGGCCCGACCTGGTCCCTCGACGCGGGTGCATTCGTCGACGCGGCCCGGGCTGCCAGGATCCCGGTAGCCCTTGAGCGCTCGCGATCGGGCGAGGGCGCCCACGTCTGGATGTTCTTTGCCGGGCCGGTCGCGGCATTGGCCGCCCGGCGGATCGGCGCGTACCTCCTGCGCGAGGCGATGACCGTGCGAGCCGAGATCGATCTCGCGAGCTACGACCGGCTCTTCCCGGCCCAGGACTTCATGCCGAAGGGGTCGTTCGGCAACCTGATCGCACTGCCGCTCCAGGGGGCGTGCCGGGGCATCTTCATCGACACCGAGGCCATGCGTCGCGGGGGACGTCCTCCCGTATGGGCGCCGGTGCTGATGAGCCTGTTCTGGAATATCCTGGCGGTGGTCGTGATCCGACGGCTTCGCCGTCGCCGAAGCCGGACGTCCCCGGCGTAGGGCACATCGGCAGGCAACTCCGAGCATGAGCGGCAGTCAGCCCACGGCAGAGTTCGGGAGCGCCGACGAGGAGATCCAGCGGCTCATCGCGCTCCTTGCACAGGTGTGGGCCGCCGCCCCGGCGGACAGCGATCCGCTCCGGGTCGCCGCCGAGGTGGTCGCGCGACATCGCCGGGGGGCGCGGCAACTCACCGATGGCGCCGTGCTCGCGCTCGTCACCAGCGGGCTCATCGCGCTGTCGGGCGACGCGGCGACCGACCCGTCCGCGCTGGCCGGGTACTCAGGCGCCGTCCGGCTCGTCAATCGCTTCCGCGCCATCGTCGAGGAGTCTGGCGGGCCGCAGGCATTCGAGAGCCACGTGCCCGCCGTCGAGGAGGCACTCGACGAGGAGCGCCCGGAGCCCGAGACGTTCGAGGCCATCGTCGCGCTGGGCCTCCTGCGCCGCTGGCGCGCTTCGCCGGCCTGATCCGATCCGGTCACGCCAAGGCCGACCGCGAGCGCCCAGACGGCCCTCCATGCGCGTAGCATCGCGCCAGGCCTCGGCTCCTCTGACCGGTCGGAACCGCATAACCGGCACAGGCCGCTCGGCCATACCCGGCTGCCCGTCCCGACACGCAGACTACACGCCCAGGAGCGGACCACCCCCGTGTGCGCCCGCTCGACATGGGAGCGGGGTCCACCGCCAGTGGCGCCCCGCTCCCCTTATCTGTCTGTGTGCGACGGTGAATGCCGAGAAGGACCGCCTCTCGGTCCTCCTACCAGATGAACGGCACCAGCCTCTTCGTGATGCTGCTGTAGGCGACGTAGCCGGGAAGGTCGCGCCGCAGCCGCGCGGCTGACGCCTGGCTCGCTATCTACTTGCCCCGGACAAACTCCTCGGCGACCGGCTGAGGGCGGCGGTTCCGGGCAGCCCCGGTTCAGGCCCCCTGGTCGTTCGGCCCTTCGGTCAGGCCGCTCGGCCCGATGCTCTCGCTGAGCGACGTCGTCCTGGAGGCAGTGCCGCCGCGGTGCTGAGGTCGTAGGCGAGGACCGACCAGTTCGTCCAGATCGCGGCGCCGGTCGCGCCCCGGAGCCTCGAGCGGCGCAGGCCGTACGAGCGTTTGAGGTGGCTGATCCGGCCCTCGGCGCCGACCTGGTAGCAGGCAAGCCTTCGTCTGGTGCGTCGTGATCCGGCGTTGGTGGCGCTGCCGACGATGTGAACCGCGGCGCCGAGCGGCGCGAACGCCTCGCGGGTGGCCCGGACCGTGAAGTCCGCGTCGAGCGCGACCTCCCGCGGCGCCAGGCCGGTTCGGCCAAGCTCGGCAAGGGTTGTCGGCAGGAGCGCGTTCTCGGGGATCGATCCCGCCCGAGTGACCGGCGGCAGGAGGAGCCCGCGGACCCCCCGGCCGGTCGAGCCGGTGAGCTCGGCGAGCTGGGTGACGTAGCCGAACTGGGTCGGGGTGGCGAGCTTGCCTTTGCGGATCGGCCGGGCGTCGGGGTCGGCGAACGACACGAGCCGCTCGGCGATCGGCTCGCCCCGCAGCCGGCGCCCGATCTGGTCGACGATCCGGCCAGCCTGTGCGACGAGCTCTTCAGAGCCGCTCGCGGGCCGCCCAGATCTCCGGCGCGGTCTCGCCCGCCACGCGACCGATC
>JAJYJR010000125.1 GCA_021789355.1 Chloroflexota bacterium
TCGCCTCGGCTCGGTCCAGCCGCAGGGGCCGCGGATACCTCAGGGGCTGTCGCACGTGAGGACCGTCAGGCGGGCCCGACCGTCTCCGTGATCACCCGCTGCTACAAGCAGGCGCAGTACCTGCCCGAAGCGGTCGAGAGCGTCGTCGCCCAGACCTTCGGCGACTGGGAGCTGATCATCGTCGATGACGGCAGCCCCGACGACACTGTGCTGGTTGCGCAGGCCCTGATCGATCGCCATCCCGACCGCCGGATCCGCCTGCTTCGCGGGCCGAACCGCGGCCTGTCCGGGGCGCTCAACGCAGGGATCGAGGTTGCGCTCGGTCGATACATCCTCCCGCTCGACGCCGACGACATGATCGCTCCGACGATGCTGGAAGAGACGGTGGCCCTGCTGGAGTCGCGCCCGGACGTCGCGATCGCGTACACGGATCTCCAGCAATTCGGGGAGGCCAGTGCGCTGGTCCGAGCACCAGATTTCTCCGCCCTCATGCTGCCGCGGGCGAATCAGCTCAACTACTGCTCGCTCTTCCGGCGCGAGGTCTGGGACGCAGTCGGCGGGTACAACCCCAACATGATCTGGGGGTACGAGGACTGGGACTTCTGGATCGGCGCGGCGGAACGCGGGTATCGGGCGAGGCGCATACCCGAGGCATTGTTCATGTACCGGTGCCGGCAGGCCGGGATGTACGCGCGCGCGTTGAGCCATGACGCCGTGCTGCGACGCCAGCTCGCCCGGAACCATCCGCAGTCATTCACCCTTGCCCGCCGCATGACGCGCCAGGTCACCGGCGCCACCCGCGCGGCCACGAGTTCAGTCAGCCGTTTGGTCCGTACGAGTGGCTTGGACATTCGCCATGGATGAACCAGAAGGTCGACCCTTGGCGGCCACGCCCGCGTTCCGGGTCGCGCGTCGCGCTGGTCGCGCTCCGGAGATCGCGAGGAGGCTCTGGCAGACCTGGCGCGAAAGCCCGCGCGACCGAGCCGTGCTGGCTTCGCTTCGCGGTGACCGAGACGTGTGCTGGGCGGACGCAGACGCTGACAACCCACTCGTCACGATCAGGATTGCGACCTACGACCGTCCGCGCTTGTTGGTGGAACGGGCGATCCCATCGGCCCTCGCGCAGACGCACCGCAACATCGAAGTGCTGGTGATTGGCGATGGAGCCACGCAGGAGACGGCCGACGCCATCAGCGGCGTCGGGGACTCGCGCATCCGCTTCGTCAATCTTCCGCGCTCGCCCTACCCTGGCGACCCGGAGAAACGATGGATGGTAGTCGGCTGCCAGCCCATGAACCATGCGCTCTCGATCGCGGGCGGAGCGTGGATCGCTCCACTCGACGACGACGATGAGCTGACGCCGGACCACGTTGAGGTTCTCTTGCGTGCCGCGATCGCCAGGCGGCTCGAGTTCGTCTACGGTGACACGGCCGTGATGCGACAAGATGGATCGTGGGGCGTCGTGGGCGAGTGGCCGCCACGCCACGGAGGTCTGACTCACGGCGCCGTGCTCTACGCCACGGCCCTGCGCTTCCTTCGGTATGACTCACGCAGCTGGCGATTCCGAGAACCGGCCGACTGGAATCTCTGGCGCCGGATGGCGGCAGCGGGTGTGCGCATGGGGTACATCAACACCGTCGTGTACCGGTACTACCCGGCCTCGCATTTCCCGGATGCGGGCCCTGCGCGGGTTGCCTGAGTTGGAGAGGACCACGGGTGGTGTGCCCCCACCCTCGGGCCGCCGGCACACACGTTGGAATCGTGCGCTCGTGACCGGTGGCGCTGGCTTCATCGGTTCGCACGTGGTTGACCGACTCCTGGCCAGCGGCCATCGGGTCGTGGTGCTCGATGACCTCAGCACGGGTCTCGCGTCGAACGTCCCGCCAAGCACAGGGCTCGAAGTCATCGATCTTGCCGAGCCCGCAGCCGAACACCTCGTCGCGCGACTGAAGCCCGATGTGGTGATCCACTGCGCCGCGCAGACCTCGGTCCAGGCGTCATTCCGCGATCCCACCCGCGACGCTCGATCGAACGTCATCGCCAGTCTGAACGTGATCCGGGGTGCGCTGTCGGCTGGCACGCAGCGGTTCGTTTACATCACCACCGGAGGCGCCCTTTACGGCCACCCGGTCAGCCTGCCCTGCTCCGAGGACCATCCGATCGAGCCGCTCAGCCCGTACGGCTGGTCGAAGTACATCGTCGAGCGCTACCTCGACATCCTCGCCGGGCGCCAGATGTCCTGGGTGGCGCTGCGCCTCGCGAACGTGTACGGACCGCGCCAGCGGGCGGACGGGGAGGCGGGCGTGGTGGCCCGGTTCGCCGCCGCCATGGCCCAGGGACAGCCGGTCGTGATCGATGGCGACGGCGAGCAGACACGCGACTTCGTGTTCGTATCAGATGTCGCGGCCGCGGTGGCCGCAGCGCTGGGCTCCGACTTGGCTGGGCCAGTGAACATCGGGACTGGCGTCGGCACGTCGGTCAATCAGCTGTTTGCGCTGCTGGCGTCCATCGCGGGCTACTCACAGGCGCCCGTCCACGGTCCAGCGCGCCCGGGCGACATCCGTCAGAGCGTGCTGTCGCAAGATCGAGCCAGTCGCTCACTGGGCTGGGCTGCGCAGACCGGCCTCGAGGAGGCACTGAAGCCCACGTATCTCGGGATGTCGGCGTGATGACGGGTGCGGTGACGATCGACGGGACTGGCGTCACACGCTCGGAACCGCAGCCGTCGGTCGCGGTCGTGGTCCTGACCTGGCGAGGAGAGGAGACAACGCGAGCGTGCCTGCGAGGCCTCACGCGCCTTTCATCGTGGCCGCTTCCGACCCTGATCGTCGACAACGCGTCCGGGACGGGTGAGGGAGACCGCCTTGCCGCGGAGTTCGGGCCTCCCGTCACGTCGCTCACGAGGCTGGTGAACGACGGGGTGCCGGGCGGTTACAACGCGGGCCTGCGCTGGGCCTCCCAGATCGGCGCGTCCCACGTCTTGCTGCTGAACAACGATGTCGAGATCCTGGATCCGGCGATGGTTGACCGCCTGGTGGAGGTTGCCGCCCCGGGTGTGGCCGCGATCGGGCCACTCATCCTCGACCCGGACGGTTCAGTCTTCTCAGCCGGCGGCTTCATCGACTTCAGACGTGGTCGATGGGATCACCGTAAGCGGCCTCACCGAGCGAAGTCGCCTTACGCTGCCGCGTGGCTTGACGGTCCCGCGCTGCTCGTTGCCATGGAGGCGGCGCAGGCCATCGGTGGCCTGGCGCCCGAGTACTTCATGTACGCGGAGGAGCTGGACTGGTGCGTCCGGGCTGACCGGGCTGGTTATCGCTGCATGGTCCAGCCGACGACGTCGATCGTGCATCACCGGAGCACCCGGACGCCATCGCCGCGTGTGAGGTACCTCATGCTGCGGAACGGGGTTCTCTTCATGCGGCGGAATGGAACGGCATTCGAGAACGTGACCTCGCTTGCCTGGCTGCTCGCGTGGAGGATGCCTGGGATGGTCTGGCGCGACGGATGGCCGTTTCGAGCCGTGCGGCTCGGCCTTCGCGCGATCGGATGGAATGTCGCCGATGCCGCTCGGCGCCGAGGTTGGCGCGTGCCGGCGGACGGGCCTCGGGTCCCGGGGTCAACGGAATTGGCCTAGGGTCGGTCGGGCGCCAGATCCCCGACTGCTTCGAAGATCGCCGAGGCTGTCGCAGGCGGCGAGAAACGTGCCCGGGCAGAGCCGAACGCGGCTGCCGCCAGCGACGCTCGCAGGGAGGCGTCGTTGGCGAGCCGTCTGATCGCCACCGCAAAATCGCCCGGCGTCTCGGCGACGAGGACTTCCGTGCCTTCTCGAAGACCAAGCCCCGCTATTCCGAGCCCCGTCGAGACCACCGGCACGCCGCATGCGATCGCATCCAGGATCTTCACGCGGGTCCCGCCGGCGGAGCGGATGGGAACGGCCAGGATGCCTGCGTCGCGCAATGCACTCCGAACGTCCGGCACCTCGCCCGTGAGAGTATCGGTCTGCCCGCGTGCTGCGCGCCTCATCGCGGGGGTGGGATCGGGCCCGATCAGGACGAGCCGCGAGGGTCCTCCGGCGGCACGGACGGCCGGCATGATGTCGGCGGCAAGCTCGATCGCAGCGGCCTCGTTCGGCGGGTATCGGTACCAGCCGACAAACGCCACGGCGGCCGCCTCAGGGCAGGCCGGAAGGACGTCCGGCATCTCCACAGCGTTCGGGACGACGCGGATGTCCGCACTCGGCAGCACAGACTGGAATGCGTCGCACTCTGGGTCGGCGGAGACCCACAACTGGTCGGCGGTGCGGTAGGCGCGTCGTTCCGTCCGGCTGAGGATCGCCGCGCCCTCGACGGCGGCCCGCAGACGGCGGGCCACCGGTGCCCGGGGCGATTGCGCGATCGCTCTGGCGACTGTTGTCATGCGCTCATCGGCGTCGATCACGACCCGTGCGCCGACGGCGTGAGCGGCAGCCGCGTACGGCCCGACGAGCGGGCGGCCAAGCAGGACCAAGTCCGGCCCGATTCGACGGAGCAACTCCGCCACCGCAGAGGAGCAGCCTGCGCGGATAGACCGCTGCAACAAGACGGGACGACCGGACAAGACGGCGGCGGTTGCGTCCATCGCCAGCGCGCGGACAGATTGGCGGCGTGCCAGCAGCCGCCGAGCAGCTTCGCCCAGCGCGCCCGGGGCATCGAGGTCGTCCAGTGCGACAACCGTCACGTCGAACCGTTCACCGAGCGCACGCGCGATCATCGTGGAGCGGAGCTTGTTCCCGCTCACAGGGGGGTAGGGCGAGGAAGCAAGCAGGTAGACGGCCGATGGGCGGGAGGTCATTGTCGGGACCACGTCGACGGATGCCAATGGAACCTGCTGCTGGGTCCGCACCGTATCCTGTCCGCGCGATCCATAGGCCGACCATCATAGGCGCAGATTCATGCCCACCCGAACTGAGACAACCCGGCGATGAACGTCCAGTGCCCCAGCGTCAGCTTTGTCGCGATCGCGCACGACGAGTGCCACCGCGCGCCCGAATGCATTCGGGCGATACTCGCTCAGAGGGGCGGCACGGACATGGAGGTCATCCTCGTCGACGACGGCTCAAACGACGGCACTGCGGAGGCGGTCGAGGAGGCGGCGCGCGGGGATGCGCGGCTCCGAATCGTCCGTCTTCCGGAGAACTGCGGGCGGGGCGCTGCGCGGTCTGCGGGCGTGGAAGCTGCACGCGGCGCTGCGATCGCCTTCGTGGACGCGGACATCACGCTTCCTCCGGACTGGCTCGCTCGCTGTCTGGCCGAACTGCCCGGTCATGCTGCCGTGGGTGGGATCGCGGTCCCGGATGGCCACACGGCCGTGGTGGCCCGGCTGACAAAGGCGACGGTCCGTGACGCGGTGGGAAGCATGCCAATCACCGGCGCCAACGTGCTCTTCGACGCGGCGGTGCTTCGCGCCACGGGCTTCGATCCACGCGATCGCCTGGGCGAGGACTTCCGGCTCGCCGCGCGACTGCTGCGCAGCGGCCACCGGCTCCGACGCGTGCCCGGGCTCATCGTCCGTCACGAAGAGCGCAAGAGCTACGCGGAGGCGCTCAGGTGGCGCTTCGAGAACGGCGTCGATGCGGCCACCCACCCCCGCGAGCTCGGCCGGATCCGGTTCGTGGACATCGTCTGGATCGGGTGGATGGGCGCCTGGATCGCCGGGCTGGCGGGGGCGCTGACCCGGTCACCCTGGTGGCTCCTCCTCGGACCGTCGGCGGGAGCTGTGGCCGGCTTCAGCCACGCGGCAACGCGGTTTGAGCCGCGCCCCCTACGGCGGTTTGCCCTCGCCTGCGTGCTCGATGCGCCGTTGCTCACCGCCTACCTCGTCGGCCGGACGATCGGCGCGCCTCGTCTTCTTCGGGCACGGCGGTAGCGTGCGTCAGGCTCCGCGCTCGGGCCCCAGGTAAAAGTTCGTCTCGAGCTGCTGGGTGATCGGCCACCGCAGGTACGAGCCGTCGTACGCCCGTGCCTTCTCGAAACGTGCGAAGAATGCCCAGGCGCCGCCCGGCCACGACTGCGCTGCCTGACGGGCGAGCGGGCCCGGAAGCGGGTAGAAGTTGGCGCCCGCCGTGTCCACCAGGCGGAACCCGCCCGGGAACGGCTTCTCCAGGGTGGCCACCAGGTCCGCCCGCGTGTACCCGCGCACGTGCGCCGACCAGTTGGCGACCGAGGTCGGCTGCCGCCCGATCGCGAGCAGGAGCCGATTGTGCAACGAGGCGAGGTTCGGGACGCCGACCACCAGGCTGCCGCCCACTCGGAGGACCCTGGCGCACTCGTGCAGGATCCAGAAGATCTCCTTCACATGCTCGAGGACCTGGTTCGCCACGATCAGGTCCACCGACGCATCATCGAAGGGGAAGGGGTCGTGCTCGATGTCGCAGGTGACCGCCTCCAGGTCCAGCGTGCGCAACCGCTCGCGATACGGCTCGTGCGCTTCGAGTCCGACGACGCGAGCCTCCGGATGTGCCGCGTGCACGGTGAGCATGTCTTCGCCCATCCCGGGACCGAGATCCAGCGCGAGCTCCACGTCCAGGCCGGTGACCATACGGGCCACGATCTCGCGCCCGTAGTTCAGCCGCCGATCGACCATCGCTCGCACCCCAACGCGGAACCGTATCGTACGGGGCATCATGCACGACGCCCCGGTCGCTCGGCGCGGTGCCCTGGTCCACGACTTCTTCGTGGCCGAGGGTGGCGGGGAGAGCGTCGCGGTCGAGTTGGCCCGGCTCCTGCCCGACGCGACGGTCCACACCAGCTTCTTCTACGCGCGACGGTTCGGCGACCGCATCGACCCGGCGCGCGTGCGCGCGTGGCCGATCCAGCGCCTGACGGGTCCGACGCGGCACTTCCGGGCGTTCCTGCCGCTCTACCCGCTCTGGTTCTCGACGCTCGACCTGCGGGGCGCGGGGTTGGTGGTCAGCAGCTCGGTCGCCTTCGCGAAGGCGGTGCGGACCGGCCCGCGGGACGTGCACGTGGCGTACATCCACACGCCCATGCGCTACGCGTGGGACCTGGACGCCTACCTGCGCGGGTCGAGCTTCTCCGCGCCGTCGCGCCTGGCCGCCCGCACCATCCGCCCGGCGCTCCAGTGGTGGGACCGCGAGACCGCCCGGCGGCCCGACGTGCTGGTGGCCAACTCGGCGACGGTCCGCGAGCGGATCCGCCGGCTCTGGGGTCGCGACGCGGAGGTCATCCACCCGCCGGTGGACGTCGACGAGATCGCGCCCTCCGACGCCGACGATGGGTATCTGCTCGTGCTGGCGCGCCTGCTGCGCTACCGGCGCATCGACCTCGCCGTGGCGGCATGCACGCGGCTCGGTCGTCGGCTCGTGGTGGTGGGCGACGGGCCGGAGCTGGCCGGCCTGCGCCGCCTGGCGGGGCCGACGGTCGAGTTCCGGGGGTTCGTCCCGCGCGCGGAGGCGATCGATCTGCTGCGCCGCTGCCACGCGTACCTGGTGCCCGGCATCGAGGACTTCGGTATCGCGCCGGTCGAGGCGATGGCCGCCGGCAAGCCGGTGATCGCGTTTCGGGCCGGCGGCGCCACCGAGACCGTGGTCGACGGCGTCACCGGCGTCTTCTTCGACGCGCAGACTCCCGACGCGCTCGCCCAGGCGATCGAGCGGCTCGACAGCCTCTGGCGCGACCGCGCCACCATCCGCGCCCAGGCAGAGCGCTTCTCACGGGCGGAGTTCGGGCGGCAGTTCACGGAGCTGCTCGGACGGCTGGGGGTGGACCGGGGGTGGCCGCAGCCGGGGATGCACGCGCAACACCCATAGGCACGTCGACGCTCGCCGGCCGTTGATCCTGCGTTCCGGCCTCGGCGCTTGCCCGACCCCACGGGATCGGAACGCCGCGTGCCCTCGACTGCGCAGATCGTCGGCGGCGGGGTCGCCTGGAGCCGTGCGGACCGCGATCCTGTCGCCCGCTGCCGTCACCCTCGCGGCGGAGAGGCGTGGAACCGCGGCGAGATAGCCGAACGCCCAGGGCTGCAGGTCGGGCTGCGTGGCAATGAGCACCAGGGGCAGGACCAGCGGCTGACGTCGGAGCGCGCCCCACGCGAGCAGGGCCACGGCCACGACGACGCGCGGCGCGAGGGGCACTGGCGGCACGAGCACACCGGCCCATCCGGCCTGGCCGCTGAACGCCACCAGCATGTGCGCCCACGTGACCCACTCGCCGGGCAGGACCAGGGCCGAGACGGCTGCCAGCGCCCCGCCGACGAGCGCCGTCTGCGCCACGGCCCGCCAGTCGCGCAGCAGCACGAACCACCCGAAGCCCAGAAACGGGGTGACCTTGGTGAACGCCGCCAGCAGCCAGACCGGGGGGCGACGCATGCCCAGCACGACCATCAGGGCGAGGCCCCACTCGACGTTCCCGTTCAGCGCGAGCGCGAAGCCCGCCAGGAGCGCGACAACGCGTGGCACCGCGGGCAGCGGCCAGAGCAGCCAGGCATAGGTGGCGATCCCGAGCGCGGTCCATCCGGCTGCGAACACCGGGTACGGCAGCAACCCGAACGGCCGCAGCACCAGCGCAGCGACGGGCGAGTAGACGAAGTGCGGCAGCCACAGGGCGATGCCGGGGTTGTAGATGGGTTGCGACCATGGCAGCCAGTAGGCCCCGGTGTCCACGAAGGGCCCGTAGACGTACAGGTTGAAGGCGGCGTAGAAGAGCGCGAGGGCGGCGATCCCCAGGGCGAGCGGCGCTCGCAGCGAAGCCGTGGATCGGGCGATTCTGCGAGCGAGCCGACCCCGCGTCACCCACTCCACCAGTGCGCACGCTCCCTTCCACGGTGTCCCGCACGCGAGCGGGCCATGTCTGCCATTCGGGGCCGAGCCGATACGTCGCGCAACCTCTCCATGGTAGTGGCCAGCGGACGTCCTCCCGCTCGCGGAAGCCGACGTGGAGGTGACGGCGTGCCTCGACATCGGGGCGGACCGTCGCGCGTCGGACGGATGATGCGTCTGTACCATGGGCGGGTCTGAGGAGGGGCGCGGGTCAGGGACCGCAGTCGCGATTCTTCGCGGTCACCGCGAGCGCCGAAAGGCGTATCCGGGAGGGACACATGGCGACACTCTCGATCCGACGCCCGGCACTCTCGCGAGCGCACGTGGTGCAGTTGGCCGCGTTCGCCGTGGCGTGGGGCATCGCGCTCCTGTCCGTGGGTGTGGTGTGGCTGCGCTGGGCGCCCGGCGGCGACGCGCATGCCTACTGGGACGCATGGCACGCGGGCATGTACGTCCACCGGATGGCCCTCGACGGGGTGGACGCCTACCTCTACAGCCCGGCGTTCGCGGCGGCTATCTGGCCGCTCGCGCAGCTCCCATGGTCCGCGTTCTACGTGCTTTGGGAACTCCTTGCGTTCGCCACCTGGGTCTGGCTGCTGCGGCCGCTCGGCGTTGCGATCGCCCTGCCCCTCGTGATCGCCTGCCAGTCCCTCACGATCGTCGGGAACATCGAGTGGCTGCTCGCCCTCGCCGCGGCCATCTCGCTCCGCTGGCCCTCGGCCTGGGCCGTCGCGCTGCTGACGAAGGCCTCCACCGGCGTGGGCGTCATCTGGTACGCGGTCCGCGGCGAATGGCGGCGCTTCGGGATCGCGCTGGCGACGGTCGGCGCGGCGGTCGTGCTCACCGCATGGCTGCCCTGGGGGGAGTGGTTGAGCTTCCTGCTCTCCCAGCACGGCAGTGGCATGGTGTGGGACTGGAGCGTCCCGATCTGGCCGCGCCTGGCGCTGGCGGCGGCGATGACGGCGTGGGGTGCGCGGGGCGGACGGACCTGGGTGATCCCCACCTCCATGATCCTGGCCTCACCGGTCATCAGCCTGCAGACGTGCGCGATCCTCGCCGCCGTGCCGCGCCTGCGGCAGCGCCCCGCGGAACCGGCGGACCGCTGATCAGTACCCGCTCGCCGGCTCGGGCGGCGGCGGGATCGTCAGCTTCTGGCCGATCGTGAGCCGGTTCGGGTCCTTCAGGTTGTTGGCGGCCACGATGTCGGAGATCTGGACGCCGAAGTGGGCGGCAATCGCCCCGAGCGTGTCGCCCTGTTTCACCACGTAGACCACGCTCGTGCTCCGCGTGGTGGGGGAGGGCACGGCGGAGGGCGTCGGGATCGGCGTGGCGGGCGCGAGGCTCTGGGAGACGAAGATGGCGCTCGCGGCGGGGCTGGCCGCGCCGGGCGACGTGCTCGCGCCCGAGCCCGCCAGGGGCGCGATGGCGTTGGAGAGGAACGCGCCCACGCCGGCGAGCACGACGACCACGAGGAGGGCGCCGAGCACGCTCGTGACGCGCCGCGAGAGCGACTGCCCGTCGGTCGGCCGGAGGCGCTCCTCCTCCCGCCCGGTCCTGACGCCCAGCGCGGTCACGCGGGCGCGCTCCACGCCGCGCTCCTCGGCCTGGGCGAAGCGCGGGCAGTCCACGTGCGCGGCGGTCAGGCAGAAGCGGGACTGGTGGGCGAGCTCGATCCGCGCCGGCTCGTCGAACGCGTGGCAGAGATGCGCGGTGCTGGGGCGCCCGGCATGCGTGGCGCGGTCAGACTGGAGCGCCAGCAGGGGGCAGGCCGCGGAGACGGGGAGCGCGGGGTCGTGGTCCGTCATGGCAGGTCATGATAGGCGCCGCGGGGGCGTGATCGGACGGCCTCGGTGGGCGGATAGTCCCACTTGTCCCGGCCCTGCAACTGTGGGAGGCTGCCCGGGCATGGCGAAGCTGAGGGTCGACGCGGTCGTCATCGGCGCCGGGATGGCGGGCATGGGTGCCGCCGACCACCTGCTCGCGGCGGGTCGTTCGGTGGTCCTGCTGGAGGCCGCCCCGGGCGTGGGTGGCCTCGCGCGCGCGATCCGCGTCGGCGGGGAGCCCATCGAGCCCTACTACCACCACATCTTCCCGCAGGACCGCGAGACGCTCGAGCTGATCGACCGCCTGGGGCTGCACGACCGGCTCGAATGGCGCGAGGGGCCGATGGCGATCATGCACGACGGCCGCGCCTACCCGTTCGACAGCCCGCTGGACCTGCTCCGCTTCGCCCCGCTCTCGATCCCCCAGCGGCTGCGGATGGGCCTCGCGACGGCGGTGCAGCTGGTGCGGCCGGACGCCCGGCACCTGGACCGCGTGGCGGCCTCGGCGGAGGCGCGGCGCTGGTTCGGGCCGCGCGGGTACGACACGCTCTGGCGGCCGCTGCTCGAGGCGAAGTTCGGCGCATACGCGGATGCCGTGGTCATGGCGTGGCTGGTCGCCCGCATCCGGCAGCGGGGCGGCTCGCGGAAGGCGGACGGCGACCGGCTGGGCTACCTGCGGGGCAGCCTGGGCACGCTGGCCGACGCGTACGCGGCGCGCCTGGCCGCCGACGGGCTCGACCTGCGCACGGCGACGCGCG
>JAJYJR010000126.1 GCA_021789355.1 Chloroflexota bacterium
CAGAACTCGAACGTCACCTCGGTGACGGGGCCAAGATCCGCGCCGACAATCTCCTGCAGGAATGCCCCCCGCACACCCGCGGGGGCGCACGCGATGGCTCCCAGGACCGATGAGGTCAGGACGTCCTCCCGCGCGGCGAAGAGCGCCTCGCTCGCGAGCTTGCCGTGGAGGATGGCGTCGTCGGACACGCCGCCGGTGCCCCCTACTCTTCCTCGAACCCCGAGTCGCGGAACTTCAGGGTGCGCGCGTTCTCGGTCACGTCGCGGACCGTCTTGTCGGGGAAGCCGGCCTCCGAACTCGCCTCGATGTCGAGGCGCACCTTGACCTTCGAGTCGAGCAAGGCGGTGAGATGAGCGATGATCTCGCTCGCCACCGTGCTTGCCTGCATCCCGGCGCGCAGCGGATCGAGCTCCAGGCTGCCATGGAAGCGATGCATGCCCGCGCGAGCCGGCCCACCCGATGCGGCCGGGGTCGATGCGGTGTCCCAGGTCGTCCTCGTGGCCGTTCCGGCATCGGACGTCGGCTCGGCGACGGCGGCATGGCCCGCCTCCGGGACGACGATGGGTGCCTCGCCTGCTTCCAGCTGCGCTCGGGCAACCTCCGGCTTCACGAGCACGGCCTGGTCGTCCACGTATACCGCCGATACAGGTTCGCCGAACGCGAGGCCCGTGTAGGTGCCGTCGGCGGCGATGCCGGTGGCGTAGCCGAAGTAGTCGCGGGAACGTACGCCCTCGCGGATGGCCTCCTCAAGCACGCGCTGGTCCAGGAGGCGCGGCAGGTAGGGATAGCTCGCGAGCGCGGTCCACAGCGCGCGCACGAGGTAGTGCAGGACGGGCTGCGCTGCACGGTCGGGCCAGATGAAGCGATCCAGCGTGAGCTTGAGGTGCTGCGGGGACCAGCGCGTGATGAGCCCGTCGGTTTGCCGCAGTGCGGACGACGCCCGGACGGCCGGACGGTCGCGACCCGGCAGACGGGTGATGTCGAACTCGATCGGCCCGGTCGGTTCCTGGCGCGGTACGAGCAGCCACGCGTAGCTCTCGGCGAGCCGCGAGTCGACGGTCGCGTTGGCGGTGTCCCGCGTCTCGCTCGCCTGGCGGAGCCCGGTCTGGTCGAGGTTCAGGATGTCCTTGTCCTCGACGATCGAGCGCCAGGCGAGATAGCGACGGGTCTCCTGTTCGAGCCCCTCTTCGAGGTCACGGTCGGGGGCCATGAAGACGAGCGTGTTCTTGAGCAGGCGCGGCGCGCTGCCGCGTTGCTCCAGTAGCTCGCGGGCGGCCGTCACAGCGGCGCCGTTGGTGGCCTTGGGCGCGTGTGATGCCGACGGCGCCAGCAGCACCAGGCGGGCCCGCGCCTCGTCGGGCAGGTCGGCCGAGGCGGGCGCCGCGTGCACCGCGGCGAAGTCACCCCGGTCTCGGGCGAGGGCGCCTAGCCGGCGCACGATCTCGGGCAGCACGACCGCGTCGCGGTCGAACCGTGCCGCGCGTTCGCGCATGGTCTGCTGGATGTTCGGGTTCGGGCCGAACCAGTAGCGCCCGTTCCCCGCGTACAGGTAGGTCGCGCGCGCCTGCAGTTGCACCAGGGCGTCGTTGAACGTCGACACCGATTCGCCCGGAAGCATGGCGCCCAGGCGCACCCGGGACTCCTCCATGCCGCGCGCCCCCCCGGCCTTGGTGTGCGGGGCGGTGCCGAGGAAGACCGTTCGGCTCAACCGCTCGGCCGCCGCCACTTGCCCGAAGCGCGGGTTGGCACGGTCGAGCTGCGCCGCCGCGGAGCCGTCGCCGTCGACATCGGCATCGACCACCGAGTTCCACTCGACACCGACGTACTTCGTCAACTCGTTCCGCACGCCGGTGCGCGCCAGGGGCAGCGTGCCGGGCAGGATCATCGGGCTGCGGTCCTGTGCCACCCAGAGCTCATGGATCACGCCGGCCATGAGGCGCAGCACGCCGCGCGTGCGCTGGAACGCCTCGATCGCGGACCAGTCGCGGTAGAGCCGGTCAAAGATCTCGGGATGGATCGGAAACGCGTCCCGCAGACGCTCGAAGTAGGCACCCTGACTCGCCTCCGGCGGGAAGTCGGCGCCACCTTCGGCATACAGGCGCGCGAAGGCACGGCAGGTCGCGTCGCGCGCCTTCTCGTCGATGTGGTCGGCGAAGAGCCGGCGGCGGACGATCTCGAACGCCTCCACCTCGCGGACCGGCTGCCACACGGCTTCCATGCGCCCGAAGATGAGCTCGATCCGGGCCAGCGCCTCGCGACCGTGCTCGGAGCCGAGCTCGATGCGCGACTCGGGGATCGACGCGAGGAGCACGCTCCGGCGCGACTTGCGGGCGGCCTCCGTCAGGTTCTGGATGAAGGTCAGGTTGGCGTCGAAGGTGCCGGCCGGCAGCGGCCGAGACGGCGCGGCCAGGTTGCGCACGTAGGCGACGAGCTCATCGACGAGGATGACCGCGGGACCGAACCGATCGAGGAGGTCGGCGAGGGTGGAGGCTCCCGGTGCCGCGCCCGCGCGGTCTGCGTCGACGACCATCGCGTACCCGCCCGCACCACCGAGCTGCGCGGCAAGCTCGCCCCACAGGGTGCCGACCTCGACGCCGTGGTGGGTTGCGTCCTCGCGCCGGATCGTCGCATCGAGGTCGGTGCCCACGAGCACGGCGACCTTCGCGGTCGGCACCTCCACGCGACCGAGCTCGGCGAGCAGCTCCGGGATGCCCCGCCAGGAACGGACGTCAGCGCCGCTGAAGAGGTGATATAGGGCGAGCAGGGAGTGCGTCTTGCCGCCCCCGAAGCTCGTCTTCAACTGCACCACGGGCTCCCCGCCGGTCCCCTCGACTCGCGCGGTGACCTGGGCGATCAGGCGGCGCATGCCCTCGGTCAGGTAGGTCCGGGCGTAGAACTGGCCGCCGTCCTGGTATTCCGCGTCGGCCCGTCCGGCCAGCACCTGCCCCATGTCGGCCGCGAAGCGCGCCTCCTCGTAGGTGCCCGCCCAGACCTCCTGCTGGGGGACCGCCGCTTCACGCCACGGAACGAGTGCCATTGCAGCTGTCCTTCCTACAGACCGAGCTCGGCCTGGCTGCCCGTGGCCGCGACCCGTTCAGCAACGGCCACGATGGCCGGCCAGTCGGTGACGAGCTGGTTGTATCGCTGGGCAACGGCCCAGTGCTTGCGGTCGGCGATGCCATGGAGACGGTACGCGAGCTCCTTCGCCTCCTCCGCGCGTCCCGATCCCATACGGGCGACCAGGCGCCCGGCGGCTTCGCTCCCGCCTCGCGGATCTTCGAGGGCGCGGACGAGCTGATGGGTGCAGCGCCAGACGGTGATGGTTGCATCCTCGCGGGGGTCCCAGTCGGCTGCGTAGGCCTCGGGGGTGCGGAGCTGTGCTTTGCCGCCGCCGGCGATCAGGACGGCACCATCCTGCAGGGTCCGGACCGGCACGTCCTTGGCCGTCGCGAGCGTCTCCGCCGATCCGTAAGCTGCGGCGTCGAAGCCATGCGTCTCGAACCATGCAACGCAGTAGCGCGTCTCCCGGTCGAGATCCCCCTCCTGCTCACGCAGGACACGGTCCAACTCGGCGTTGATCAGCTGGAGGGCGGTGCGAACCCTCATGTGGGAGCCATCGGCTTCGAGCACATGGGCGTAGCGGCTGAACACGGCCATGCCCGGCCCGATCGAGGCCTGAGCAAGGTCAACGGGCGCGATGCTCTCGTGTTGCAGCGTCGCGATCGCCGTTGGCAGCTCACGACGCAGTGCCTGCGCGAACTCGGCACGGATCGCGAGCGGCGCCGACGTATCGCGCGGCCGGCAGACGATCACGATGGAAGACGCGAGGGCGTTGGTGCCAATCGAGATACTCCTGGCGCCGCGTTCCGTCCGCATGGGCCAAGTGCCATCGATCGAGAAACCGCTGCGCAGGAGCGCCTCGAGCATCGTCTCCCAGCCGGTTGAAGCGATCGACTGGACGCTGTCGCCGTCGCTCTCAGCCTGCTTGAACGCGTAGTACACCGTGACGGGATAGTCAGGATGGGCTGAGGCTCGAATACGATCGAACGAAGCACGGAGCCCTTGCTCGAAGTGCTGCTCGGCCTTCGTCTTGCTCCCCTCGAATCGGTACGGCGTGGCGACAAGTTCGGCCGTCTTGGGCGTGAGCAGGGTGCCGAAGAGATCTGGGTAGATGCGGTTGAGCGAACGACGAAGCCAGACGTAGAAGAAGTCAGACAGGTCCGCGTAGCTGATGTTGTCGTAGTAGGGCGGGTCGGTCGAGACCAGCGGGGCAATGACGTCTTCTGCACTTTGCGTGGCGTCGAGTTGCCTGCCGTACCCGCTTGCCTGCCTTGGAGCGGCATCGAGCGACTCTGCAACCCAGTCCACATGGTTCCGGAAGTTGCCAACCGAGTTCGCCAACACGTGGATCTCAACGTAATCCCAGACAACCGGCAGCGCTTGTCGCTTGAACGTATGGCCGACGCCTTGCAGCTGGGGGATCCAACTGCATAGCGACGAAGACCAGTCGGCAAGTTTGGAGATCGCGAACGCGAGGTATGTCGCCACAGCATCCGCGTATGCAGTCGCGCCCCTGACGCCCTCGGCGAACACCGCAGCGTCGTCAGGGTAGCCGGCCGACACTGCCGCGCTGAGGATGTTCTCCCGCGCCTCGCCCACAAGGTCACTGAGAGTCGTGAGCGCAAGCAGTTGGCGCGGTGTGAAGAGGTCGCGAAAGCGCGTTAGCCCGTACTGGGTGCACCAGATGTTCCTAGGGTCGTGCGGCAGTTCCGCCGTCAGAACGTCAGTCGGCGGCCCAGCCGATCGAGCGATCCGGTCGTGCTCGTCGTCCGGCTGCAGGTAGACCCGCCCACGCTGTCCTTCCGCAACGATCGCCATGAGCTGAGCGCCCATGCGGCCCGCCACGCCCTCAGACTTCACATGCGCGTCGTCGGCAACCTGACCACAGACGAGGCAGCGGAACGACGCCCCCCGTCCCACCTTCGGCGGATCGGGCGCCTTTCCTTTGCCGGTCCGCACCGAGAAGCGCACCGCCCGCAAGCTGTGGTCGACGACCGGCTCGATCCAGGCCTCCCTGCCTGCCTTCGTCGAGAGCGCGAACGAGCTGACAAGTGGCATCTCCGCCTGGCACGCCGGGTTGGGGCATCGCACCGTGCGCGCCCAGAGCCAGGCAATGACGGTCGCCTCGCCGCCGCCCTCCTCATTGGGTAGGCGCACCTTCGGGTAGAGGTGGCCAATCCGGCGCTCCGCCTCATCGCGCATCCAGGCGCCGTAGCGGCGGACGTCCTCAGCGAGGCCGGCTGCGTTCTCCCAGGATCCTGACGCGCCGACACCATCTCGCGCGTCTGGATGGACCGGCGGCTTGTCGGCGAACCGGGGCGGAATCTCGATGAGGGCCTTCGTGATGAGCACTGCCACCGGGTTCAAGTCGGATCCGTGGGCCTCGAGGCCCAGCCGCTGCGCCTCGAGCGGGATCGAGCCGCCGCCGCAGAACGGGTCGAGGACCGGCGGGAGGCTGCCGCCGGTGGAGCGGCGGATCTCCGCTCGTGCCTCTTCGAGCACGTCCTCGTTCGTCGTGTTCTCCCACAGCACAAGACGCTCGATGATGTCGAAGAGCCTGCGGCGCTCATCTTCCTGCGCCTGCTGGGTCGGGAAGCGCTCCGGGTCGGAGCTGGGGTCGTCGACGAGGCTGGCGAAGAGCACTGCCCGACAGGCCGCGAGCGGACGGCGAGCCCACCACAAGTGGAGCGTGGCTGGGTGGCCGTGCCGCGGAACAGACTTCTCGTGCGCCGACGCCTCGTTGATCTTGTCCAACGGCAGGGCGACCTCGATAAGCTTCTTCCGAGCGGTCACGGTCGCACCGCCTCTCTGGTCCCCTCGGACGAGTCGAACAAGCGCGCGAGCGAGTAGTTCACCGAGGTCGCGGCGAAATCGGGCTCGGTCATGAACGGGGCGGGCACGTATCGGGGGACCGCAGATTCCTCGTCCACCGCGACGACGGCGAGCCAGTAGCGCGCGCTAGCGTTGAGGCAGGTGAGCACCTCGTTGCGCGTGACGGTGACCGTCGTCGCCCCGACGGCTCTCCCTTTCACCTCGACGAAGCGCAGCTCGCCCGTCGCCGGATCGCGCGATTCGATGTCGTACCCGCGGTTCTCGCCTGCGACGTCGCGCGGCTCGAAGCCCATCGCGCGCTCCGCGGCCATCACCGCATCCATCGCCGCCAGCTCGATGCGCGCCGTCTCCCGTGCGGCGAACTCGGGTGGAGTCGCCCCTCCGAGGCGGGCAAGCAGCCCGTCCGGCAGCACCACTGCGGCGCCCACCAGGACGGGCGGCAGGGAGGTCAGGTGCCGTTCGCGCTCGAGCTCATCGAGTCGACGACCAAGGCGTTCGGCGAGCTCGTCCGCGCGCTGGCGGGCGCGCGCGCTGTTGAGCCGTGGCGTCTTGCCAGCCTGCTCCTGGAGGCGCAGCTCCTCAGCACGGTGGTCCCAGTAGCTGATCTCGAGGGTCAGGCGCTCCTTCACCGCGGCCATGACCCGGCGCACCCGGTCGTCAGTCCGGGCCCGCACCTCGTCGAGATGCTGTCGCGCCACGTGCTCGACCGCGAAGGCGATGGCGCGATCCTCAAGCTCGCTCCCGCCCAGCCAGGCCGCGTCGAGCACGGGCTCCACCCGGGCCCGTTCGTCGTCGCCAATCGGTTCGTAGTCCTGGAACGGCGCCGGGCCGGCTGAGCGAACAGTGCCCTCGCCACCGAGCTCGACGAACTCGAGGCGGCGCGATACCACACGCCGGGCGCCGTCGATCCCCTCGCGCTGGTCCGTGATGGCGTGCTCGAGGTAGAGCAGCACGCGGGGCTCCTCGCCTGGGTCGAGCCGGTCGACGAGGACGGCGCCGCGGCGCAGGAGGTCGCGATGCTGCTCGCTGAGGACGTCGATGGTCGCGTCGAGCAGCGGATGCCCCGGACACATGAACGCGGCAAGCGGCCGCCCCGGCACCGCGATCAGCTCCTTGTCGAAGACGATGCGCTCGTAACCGGTGCCGAGTGGGGGCCGGTAGCCGGCCTCCCGGGCCCGCTGGCGCACCAGGGCCGGCACGCGGGTGACCTCGTAGCGGCCGCGTTCGCGCTGGATGACCCGTCCGCCCAGTCGCTCGAAGGCCTCGAGGAAGAACGTGCGCACGAAGTGTGGCTGTAGGCGCCGCGCCTCCGCCCGGTCGCGCTCTTCACGCAAGGCCTGCACCCGTGAGGCGTCGAGGGCCTCCGAGCCGAGTGCTCGCTCGGCGAGCAGCTCCTCGAGGCGGGGGCGGTCCACCGCGCCGTCGATCACGCGGGCGAGCTGGGCGCGCACCTCGGGACGGTCGCCCTCACGGATGGCCTCGATCAGGAGGTCGCGCAGGGGGCGCTCGTCAAAGGTGAGGCGGCCCAGCACGTCGAAGACCTGGCCGCCCAGGGCCTCCGATTCCGCGGCGAGCTTCTCCAGGAGACGCGCGTACACATCACCTTCGCGGGTCTTGTGAGCCACGAGGTTCCACAGGTGGCAGGTCTCGGTCTGGCCGATGCGGTGGATGCGCCCGAAGCGCTGCTCGAGCCTGTTCGGGTTCCAGGGAAGGTCGTAATTCACCATGAGGTGGGCCCGCTGTAGGTTGATGCCCTCCCCCGCGGCGTCGGTCGCGACGAGCACGACTGCGCCCTTGTCGATCTTGAAGCGCTCCTCGGCCGCCTTGCGGGTGTCACGGTCCAGACCGCCGTGGATCGCCACCACCGCGTCAGGCCGCCCGATCAGGCGTGACAGGCGCTCGACGAGGTAGGTCAACGTGTCGCGGTGCTCGGTGTAGACGACCAGCTTGCGCCGACCGCCACCCGCGTCGAACATTTCGGGGCGATCCTGGAGGAGCGTTGAGAGCTGCACCCACTTCGTGTCGGTCTCACGGTGGCGCACCTCGCCCGCCACCCGCTCGAGCTCGCGGAGGCTCTCGATCTCGGCTCGCAACTCGGCGATCGTGCGCGCCGCGCTGGCCTGGTCGACGACCTGCTCCTGCAGCGCCTCCGCCTCGGCGCCCGGGGCGTCGTCCTCTTCGAGCTCCTCGAGATCATCGGCGCTGATCGCGTCGAGTTCAGGCTGCTCGATCCGCGCCTCCGCCCCCTGTCTGGCCACCTGCGCCTCACGCAGGCGCCGTTCCAGACGCTCACGCCGACGGCGCAGGCTCTGGTAGATCGCCTCGGGCGAGGAGGCGAGCCGACGTTGCAGCACGGTGAGGGCAAAGCCGACCACGTTGCCGCGCTTCGCCTCGCCCTCGCGCGCCAGGCGCTCGGCGCGGTTCATCTCGGTGCGGACGTATTCGGTGACCTGCTCGTAGAGGGCGGCCTCGGGATCGGAGAGCTCGTAGCCCAACACGTACGCGCGGCGGGGCGGGAAGAGCGGCGTGCCGTCGAACTTGACCAGCGTCTCCTTGACCATGCGGCGCATGAGGTCCGACGCGTCAGTGGTCCCGTCGCCCTTGCGGGCGCGGTGGCGGCGCTCGAAGCGGTCGGGATCGAGGAGCGCCATGAAGAGCTCGAAGTCCTGCTCCTTGCCGTTGTGCGGGGTGGCGGTCAGGAGCAGGAAGTGGCGCGTCAGTTCGCGGGCGCGAACCCCGAGCTTGCGCCGCTTGGTCTCCTTGACCTCCTCGCCGAAGACGGTTGCGGCGAGCTTGTGGGCCTCGTCGAAGACGATGAGATCCCAGTCCTGGGCGGCCGCGAGCTTCTCCTGCAGCTCCTCGTCCCGCGCGAGCTTGTCGAGCCGGGCGATGAGGAGGTCGGCCTCGTTGAAGGGGTTGCCCGTCCGCGACGCCGTGATCCGGTCGCGCGTCAGGATCTCGAACGGGAGCTTGAACTTCTCGTCGAGCTCGGTCTGCCACTGCTCGACGAGGCTGCCGGGGACCACGATGAGGCAACGGCGCAGGTCGCCGCGGACCATGAGCTCGCGGATGTAGAGGCCGCTCATGATGGTCTTGCCGGCCCCTGGGTCGTCGGCGAGCAGGAAGCGCAACGGCTGCCGCGGCAGCATCTCCTCGTAGACCGCGGTGATCTGGTGCGGCAGCGGGTCGACGAGGGCCGTGGTCAGGGCGAGGTAGGGGTCGAAGAGGTAGCCCAGGCGGATGCGCCGGGCCTCGGAGACGAGGCGGAAGAGATGACCGTCGGCGTCGAAGCTCCAGGGACGGCCGGCGGTCACGACCTCGAGGCGCCCCTCGTCGTCGCGGTACAGGAGCTCGTTACCGACCCGTCCGTCGGGACCTTTGTAGGTGAGCTCGAGCGCCGCGCTGCCGTGCCAGCGCACGTCGACGACCGTGGCGAGGGCATCCGGGAGCACGCCGCGCACAACCGCGCCCCGTTTCAACTCCTCGAGACGGCTGATGACGGACCTCCTCCTCGTCGTCGAGACGCCCGCCCAGCGCGGACAGGCTGAGGATCCCTCGCACCTCGACCCAGTCTATCGAGATATGACCCACCCAGACTGCCCCGATCATCGCCTTCGCATGTGCCAACTACCTTGGCACCAGTCATGTCAGCAGCTCGCTCTCCCAGGGAGCCAGCCGCGGATTGTGGCCGGGGAGCTGGCCGGGAAACCGCGCCGCCCAGACATCAGACCCGCGGATGCCGTAGATCCGGGCAAGGTCCCGGACGGCTCCGATCGCCAGCTCCATGGCGTCGGACGGTTGCGCCAGAATGCCGGCCCGTGCGGCCACCGCATGACCTGGACTTACGGGATCGGGGTCGGGAGCCGGAGCGGAGCGGGGGCCCGCTGGCGGGAAGAACAGCGACTTCCCCGCCCAGCCGTTGATGCCGAGCGTGGCCGCGTACGGCGCCGCGGCCGCGCGGGCGTCGGTGCGCGCCAACGCGAACGGCAGCATCGCGATGGCCAGGAGATCAGACGCGAGGTCGGTGGCATTGACGGCCCAGTCAGGGTCCATGTGCGAGCCGACCCGCTGGGATGTGAAGTCGGCGTCGAGTAGCGAGCTGCGGCTGATGCTCACGTACTCCAGTTCGCCGCTCGTGGGCTCGCTGCGATCGAGCGTCGACCTGTCGGGGGCCGTCTTCAGCCGCCACCCGGGGAGCAGAAGCGCACCGGCGGCCATTTCCAGCGCCCGGTCGAGGTCGTCGTCCACGGGCGCGACTTGCGGCCGCACCGGCCGACACGCCAGATAGACCCCCAGACGCGCGGTCGTCGACCCGGCTCCCCAGTGCATCCCTGCCAGCGTCTGGACCTCCCCGAGAGCCTCGACGGTCTCGGTCTCGGCAGCGCGCTCTCTTGCCAGCAGCCGCTCGAACTCGGACCGCGCGGGGGCCGCCGACTGATCGCCGACCCGGACGAGCGCTCCCTTGTCGCGATGGAGCACGACGCGGTGCGTCGACGGATGCACAAGGACCACGAGGAAGACGGCGGGAGTCGTGCCAAGGGGCGTCACGCGCGTCTCCAGATCTGGCACCGGATCAAGGTAGACACGCAAGATGTTGGTGAGAGCCCCGCTCGGGTCGCGTACGCTGAAGCCATTGGCCGCCGCGGGGACCTTTGTGGCCCTGTCCTCCTCGACCCCCACGATGACGATGCCGCCCTCGCTATTGGCCATGGCGGCCACCGTCTCGGCGATGCCGTCGCCCAGGTCACGTTTGTAGTCGAGGGTGGCGCCCTCCGGCAGGCGTTGTGAGAGGAACTCGCGTAAGTCCGGCAGGTCTGCGGTCAGCAGCTGGCTGGGGCCGAGGGTAGCGTCATCTCGCTCCATGCGACAAGCCTACCCGGATGACGGGGGAGAGGGTCCGCCTTCGGCTGGTGCGCGCGCGGACGGTCCCCGTGCGGGAGCATCCCTACGCGCGCGGGCTCGTCCTCAACGAGCTGTCCGGCGAGGAGTGGCTCTAAGCATCCCTACGCGCGCGCGGGCTCGTCCGAACGGGGTGCGGCCTCGTCCGCATCACCAGCGCGAGGATCACGTCCGAGCTTCCAGTCCACCAGCGGTCGTCCGGTGGACCGCTCCAGAGCGCGGATGGCGTCCTCCGCGGTCGCGTACGTCAGACGGTGCGCCACCACCTGACTGATGCGCACGCCGTGCACCACCCCGAGCGCCCGGAGTCGGGCGAGGGTGCGATCGCCCAGGCGCACGGGGGCCCCGCGTTCGGCCGCCCACCGGCGGGCCAGGGCCCGCAGACCACCGCCCGCGTAGGTGGCCCGGGTGCCGCCCCGGGGATGCCCGCGGATGGGTCGCTGCTCCAGCTGCGCGTGGTCGTAGAGCCAGGTGATCAGATCGAGCGCCAGCAGGTCCTCGGGCGCAAGCTGGCCCGGAGGGGCGACCAGGCGCCAGCCGCCGGTCGCCGGCAGGCCGCTGGTGTCGTGCCGGCGGATCAGGCGGGCCCGGTCCCATTCGGC
>JAJYJR010000127.1 GCA_021789355.1 Chloroflexota bacterium
CGACGATCTCGTAGGACCCGTCCGGGACGGTCAGCGCATACGCGCCGGATGTAGCGGTCAGGATCCCCGCGCTGTATCCGGAGCTGCACCCGTCCACAACGGTCGTATCGACGGCATTCACGCGCCAGCCGGAATCGGCGCCGGACGAGCCGGTCACCATGCCGCTGATGGTGTGCATCGGCGGGAGCTGCAGTTGGAGGCCAGCGATCGAGCCGCCCACCACCGAGAGGGACGGGGTGGTGCAGTTCCATCCGCCGAGGCTGCCCGGCTGACCGGGCGTGTAGGCGAAGGTGGGCCCCGTCTGGGCAGCCGGGCTCGTGGCCAGCGCGTGCGCCACGATCTGGTAGGCACCGTCGATCACCGGCACCGAGAACCGTCCTTGGCCGTCGGTAAGGACCGACGGCGACTGGCTGAAATGGTCCGGGAAGCTGACCACCGCCCCAACGCTCTCGTTCGTCAGGAGGGCCCCGGAGGCGTCGGTCATGGTGCCCGCGATCGTGTAGAAAACCGGCAGCCGGACGTCGATGCCGCTCACCGCCGAGGCGCCCACGGTGATCGGCGTGCCCTGTGGGAGATCGCCGGTCGGGCCGCTCGTCGTGTAGGCGAGGGCAAGCTGGTTCGCGCCCGCTGTTGCGATCACCTGGTAGGTACCGGGGGCCGACAGGGACAGCGCATAGTTGCCCTGCGCGTCTGTCGCGGTCCGAGCCGACGGTCCCGCCCAGCCATCGGCCTGCGCGGTGACGAGCTCTCCGGTCACCGGGTTCCCGGACGCGTCCTCCACCGTGCCGCAGATCATGCTGCCGGTGCATGTCGGCGCGAGCACGGTGAGGTCGTTGCTGACGCCCGTCTGGGTCGTTGTGCTGAGCGTGATGGTGTGGGTGATCGAGGTGTCGGTCCCGGCCGGGATGGTGACCGTGGTGTCCACGCTGCCAGTGGCGCTGGAGGTGGTGGTGCCGAGCACCGTCGGCGTCGAGTGGAGGGTGATGGTCACCGGGCTGTCGGGCGTGTAGCCCGTGCCGGTGACGGTCACCTGCTGGCCCACGAGCTGGATGGCCGGGGTGACCAGCGCGGTCGGCGCGGCGGCGGGGCTCCCGGTCGGCGCGGAGTTGGTGCCGACGGCGGCCGTGAGTTGCTGAGTGATCCCGCTGAACACGCCGCCGACCCCGCCGTTCACCGCGGTCAGGGCGACGATGAGGATGGCGGCGATCAGCCCGAGTGCGAGCCCGTACTCGGTGGTGGACTGTCCGTGGCGCTGGCGGTGAATGTCCATGGTGTGCGCTCCCGTGGCCCGGTGCACCCTGGGCAACCGGATCGCCGGGAGGCTCGGCGGGCATCCGCCGATGTCAAGGTTTCGCGCGCCCAGGTCTCGCCCTGATCGGGCTCAACCCGGTCGTGGCGCCCGCGGGGCGCCCGCGACGCCGCCCTGCATCCTCCCTACCGGGTGCCGTACCCTCACCCACGCGCCTTCGGCCCCTTCCGAACCGAGGCGACAGGCTCGCGGGCCGCGGTGGGTGGGGACGCCGCGGCCCGGCGATACCACCCCGATGGTGGTGCCCCTCCACCCGGGCGGCGCGGCTCCCGACGGTGCTCAGGGATCGGCCGGCGCGCCCAAGGGTGTCCAGGCCAGGACGAGCTGCTGGCCGTTCAGGGTCGCCGGCAGCGCGCCCACCGACCCGCGGACGGTGAGGGTGACCTGTCCGCCCGGCGCGAGCACGGCCTCCGACCCGGCGGCGACGCCAATGGGCGGATGGGCGCAGGCCGAGCCGGCGAGCGGGTCAGCGGCGGTGGGGAGCGGCCCCGCGTAGAGGACGTGGCCGGCCGCGTCGCTGAGGGTGAGTCGCAGGTAGGGTGCGAAGGCGGGGTTGTCCGCGCTCACGCTCAGCCACCAACAGGCTGGCAGGGTGCCCGAGTTGGCCACGACGAGCGCCTGCGGTCCCAGGGATTGACCAGCGTGCACCACGTTGTCGGGCGACGCCAGTGGCCCCGTCGCGGTCACGCTCAGCGCGAGGCGCGGCGGCGGCACGCTGCAGCGGCCGATGGCCCAGACCAGCGCCGCCAGCACGGCGAGCGCGAGCAGCACCCGGCGTCCGCGGTGGGGGCTGCGCCGCTGCGCGTCGTAAGCAGCCCAGCCACTCTGGGCGGGTCCGGCGGCGAGCCGCGCACCATCGGCCGCTCGGTCCGATGCCGCCGGCTCGCCGGGCCACTCGAACCGGGGGGCCGTGCTCGCGTCCCGCCGCGGCGCGTCCTGCTCCATCGTCCTGGGCTCCCTGCGTGCTCCCGTGCACGCAGGGAAGCTGGTCGGGCAGCGGCTGCTGTCAAGGAACCGTGGAAGCCCGAGTCCGCCGACGCCCCGGGTCGAGTCGCGGCTCGGGGCGTGGTCGGTCTGGATGCAGATCGCCTCGCGCTTCGCCAGCCGCGAGGCGATGGTGTGGTCGGGGCGAGAGGAGTAGGGCCGGGCCTTTACGAGTGGTCGTCCGGATCGCGGCGTCGCCGCGGTGGCGGCGTGTCGCAGCCGCCGACTGAGCGGTACCATGTCTGTAGAGTTGACAAGCGAGCGTGAATGGAAAACGTGAGGCGCCGATGACCACCGCTCAGCTTTCGTCGACAAGTGTGGGAACTGCCAGCCGACTGGCCGCTCGCATCCGAGAAGCCCGCGAACGAGCACGCCTGCCCCTTGAGGAGGTGGCTGCTCTCGGCGGAATGAGTGCTGCAGAGCTGCGGGCTGCCGAGGAGGACGGCCGCATCTCGACCTATCGCCTGGAGCGCATTGCGGAGGCAACGCGCCAGAGCATCGAGTTCTTCCTCGCGGCTGCCGACGAGGAGCCGGTCAGCGCTCTTCTGCGCGCCGAGGATGGCGCCGGCACGAGGACTCGTGCAGCGATCGACTGGTTTGAGCAGTTCATCCAACGCTACGAGTTCGTGGCCTCTCTAGGCGAATGAGCGGCGCCGTCGATCACGACGCCATCGCCCGCCGCGCTGACGAACTTCGCCTACAGCTGGGCCTCGGGAACGGGCCTGTTGTCGACATCGCGGCAACGCTCCGCTCCGCCGGCGTAAAGCTTGTCCAACGGCGCCTCGGTCTGGGCGGACCGGATGGCATGTACGTTCGCCGCGGCGGCATCGGCTTCGTCCTCCTCAACAGCGACATGTACCTGCCGCGCCAACGGTTCACGGCAGCCCACGAGCTCGGCCATCACGTCCTCGGTCACCAGGCGGCCGTCGACGAGAACGTACTCGACGTGAAGGGGCGTGCCCAAGAGGAGGAGGCGAACACCTTTGCTGCCAGCTTCCTCGTTCCGCGGGGCGCTCTCCATGAACGGCTGCGCAAGGCCGGAGCCATCACCCCTGACTGGGTCTTCGATGTCGCCGTCGAATACGGCGTCAGCTACAACACCCTCGTCTACCGGCTGCACAACTGCAGGCTCCTGCCACGGGGCGCTGAACAGCGCGACGAGCTGAAGGCTGCGTCGCGCTCGGTTGTCGCTGAGGCGCTGGACATGCCACAGTCGCCCAAGGAGACGGTGTTTCCGCCGGAATTCGTCCGGGATGCAATCGCCGCTCACGTGGCCGGGGAAATCACGTTCGAGCGGCTCGCCGAGTTGCTCGAGATTCCGGAAGCACGGCTGCAGCGTCGCCTGAAGGGGGCCGTGCAGGCGGACTATGACGCTGGGGCGACTTAGCGGCGACATCCACGACCCACGCGAGGGTGTGTGGATGTTCGATAGCAGCTCGCTGATCAACCTCCGGATGGCAGGCCTTCTCGACACGGTCATGCGCGAGTTCCGCGGGCGCACCCACCTCGTTCAGGAAGTGCTGGTTGAGCTGGATAAAGGCCCCACGGGACCGATTGTCCGCAGCTCGTCCTGGTTCGGGGAGGTCGTGCTAGACGCGACTACGCACTTGCGTGAGGTTGCTCGGCTACGACAGCGCTGGGGATCGGCGCCCGGTCGCGACAAAGGAGAAGCTGCCTCGATCGTGGTCGCCAAGAAACGGGGCTGGCGGCTTGTCTGCGAGGACAGCGTCGGCTATGCGGCGGCACGCACCGCGGAGCAGGTGTGTGTGATGCGCACCGTCGACCTCATGGTCGCCATGGTCCGCTGCGGGTGGGGAGGCGCGGATGAGGTATGGGCCGGCTACGAGGCTCTGCGAGACGCCCGGCAGAAGCTCGGCGTCGTGCCGTGGGAGGACAGGAAGGTCAGGCAGCCGCGCGTGAAGTTCGATCAGCTCTGCTCGCCACGCCTGGGGTTCGATGAATGCCTGTACTCCCGGGCTTCGAGCTAAGGAAGAGGCGCCCGCCGGTATCGTGCGGAGCGGTCGGCCGACCGACGGTCGCACCGTCCTGAGTCAGGCCGGCGGCAAGTCAACTATCAGAGAGTTGGGCGCTACGCGACGCCCAGCTCGTCGAGCTTGAGTGGCAGGGCAGCCATCTCACCGGACGCCTGAGCAACCGCGACGGTGTTGAGCACTAGACGTTCAGCGTGATCAGGGTGGCGAGGATACGTCGCGAAGACGACCGACTTGTCCGTAGCCCGCGCGGCTGCGCCCAGGGTGGCGATCTCGTCGAAGACGGCGAAGCGATGTTTGATCTTGTTGTAGGCCTCGAGGAGGGTCACCGGCGGGACTGGCGAGCCGATCGGGACCAGATCGATGACGATCTTCACGACGTCCGGCTCCCTGTCAACGTCGCTCACTCCGATGTCCGGCCATGTGAGGGGCGCCGCTGCCTCGCGATAGAAGTCGGCGATCTGACGCAGAGTGCCCGGCAGACTCGCGTAGTCGTGCGCCAGGAAGTCCCCGTCCTCACCTTCGACTGCGAGCGTGTCCAGCTCTGGTATCGCCAGCAGCTCGGGGAGCGAGCGGCCCTGCCTAACCTCGTCGAAGAAGTCTCCTGCGGCGCCTCCCATCGAGTTCAGGTATCGGGCAAATAGGCCGCCCCGGTCGCGAAAGCGGATCGCATGCCCAAGCGATGCACAGTCCTCAACGGCGGCCGCGAGCTGCGCGAGGAGCCGGGCGACGACGTAGGTCTGGACGAGGGCCCCCGTTCTGGCGCGCTCCGCGACGGCCGCTGCCTGACTTCGTTCGACGACGTTCATGAGGCTCTCCACGATGACGCCGACTTCGTCCGCATCGACCGCGGAACGATGGAGAGCGAGCGCGATCGCGGGGTGCGTCAGGCACGTCTTGCTGGTGAATTCCCTCAGGAAGATCCGATCTTCGTCGTGCACAGCCGATCCTCCGAACTCGCCAAGAGGGGGCTCGCGATGACCAGTCCGCTCGTGCCCAGCGACGGACGCACGTAGCCTGCACCGAAACGAGGCCCGTTCGGGCAACGTAGGCGACGAGGGCGGGCAGAGCGGGCCGACGCGTGGAGGGATGCCCCGTATGGACGTTGATCGGTTCTTCGTCGACACGCTCGACGACCTTCAGAGCCGTGCCACCTGGGATGCTTCGGAGTACGCACTCCTCCGCGCCTCAGCGCTGCTGCGGGAGCTTCTCGTAGATCCGAAGCCGCTGGTAGAACAGGCGAACCGTGAGCACCGACTCCGCCTGCGGTATCAGGTTCGGACACCGCCGTCCACGCCTGGCCTCCTGTTCTGGCTCGGGATCGACCCGGAGGAGCCGGCCGACGGCGGTCCCATCAAGTCCCTGACCGTGTCCCAACTCCTTGCGCAGAACTTGGTGTTCTCAGCCTCGATGGCGTTTAGCGTCCGAGACCTGATCACCTATGGCGCCAACGTCCTCGGCGGCGTTCACCACGGCGACGCATCCTCCGACGTGCATCGGGCCCTCCGGGACGCACCGCTCAAGATCGAACACGGCGGCCGGCCACTAGGACTCGTTGCCATGGTTCCGATTGCCCATGTTGTGTTGTCGGGCGTTCGCCCTCTGAGCGATGCGATCCGAGCTGGTTTGCCGCCGGCGCGCCCCTTCGACGGCCGAGTCTCCGTCACCTGCGTGTAGGGCCCACAACGCGCCGTTTCGAGCCCCTACGCCAGACGGGGGTCCTCTTCGGACACACCCCCGTGGGCTTCCGGACGACGAAGACTCCAGCCAGGTGACTTGGGTCGTGCGTCCGCGTGGTCGTATCCGCGAAACCGGGGTCAGTCGGAGTAGCCCGCCTCCAGCCGAAGGAGGCGAACGAACTCGCGTCCGTACGAGGTAAGCCGGACGGAAAGATTGCCAGCACCCTCCCTCGACATCATCCCCGAGGGGTAGTCCTGGACGACGCCAGTTCGGGCGAGCTCACCCCACAGCCGCCGCGCGTCGTCGTGGGACACCAACGGCATCTTCCAGCTGAGGGTATCGCTCACGCCGCCCATGTACAGGCCCGGCCGTGCCTCGGTCGTCGTGGCGATGACATGGAGGAGGCGCAGGTGCTCCCGTCCGAGATCGTCGAGCGTCTGGATCATCCGCTGGCGGTCGGTCGGGCCTGGCCGGTCGATGGCTGCAACACCAGCCAGGAGCACAGCCCAGTACCCGAGCTTCTCCTCATTCCTGACCGTCTGCACGCGGTCGAGTACGTCCTCAACCATGCGGTCGAAGTCCTTCGTGTGGCGAACTCGGTGTCGATGCGCTCACGCTCCGCCGTCAACTCGCGGGCTAGGTCCTGCACGAAGCCGACGAGGCGTTCCTGTTTCTTCCGAGGCACGTACTCCGAGATGAAGGTCGCGATGGCCCCACCCACGACAGGCACCAGTTGCAAAGCGGCCATTCCCGCGACGAGCGCGTGGTCGCTGGCGAAGGCCCGCCTCGAGGTCCTCGCGACCGACCACAGCGAGGAGGTGATGCCCGTGCTGGCGGCTGCTGGATAGTCGCTCATCAGGCGGATGAAGCGGTGCTCATACGCCACCTTGACGGACGCGGCCCGGTCTACTTCTGCGACGAGGAGATCCTGTCTACGTGCGAGCGCCACCGGGACCAGCTGGTGGAGGAGGCCAAGGACGCTGAGCGGTATAGCCGCCGGCTGTCGCGGCGGATCAGTGAGGGCTACGCCTCGAAGCGCGCCACCCAGCGGGATCCCGGCGGCCATCCGCCCTTCGGCTTTCGCCGGGACGCCGCGAAGCTGCTGGAGCCCGACCCAGAGAAGCGCAACACCGTTGAGCGGATCTTCGCGCTCGCAGCTGCCGGCGCCACCGATGCGCAGGTGGCGGCCGCCGTGCGGCTCCCGCTCTTCACGGTCCGGGGCGTGCTCACCTCCCCGCTGTACGTCGGCCGGCTGCGGGACGGCGCGTCGGCGCACTGGTCGCCGCTCATCAACGAGTCGACCTGGGAGCAGGCTCAGGCCGCCCGCGCGCGGCGGGCCACCGACACCGGCCGCCCTGCCGATCCTCGCTGGCCCTACGCCCTGACGAGACTCCACTGCGCGGCGTGTGGAACCCGGCTGACCGGCGATACGGGCTACTACCGCCATCGCAACGTCTGCCCGGCGTTCGCGGCGGCCCGCCCATCTGACGCGCGGCCTGGCCGCGGCCGCTCCGCCGGCCACGCGTACCCCACGGAGCTGTACGGGCAGGTGGTCGAGGGGATCTTGGGCGAGGCCGCCCTCGGAGCCCAGACCCTCACCGCAGTGGTGGGCGCCGTGGTCCCCTCCACCGCTCGCCCAGACGACGCCGCACTGGCGCGCATCGCCCGTGATCGAGAGGGGGCCATGAACCGCTACCTCCGCGACCGCGACACGGCGGCCCTCGACGCGACCATGCGGCGCCTCGACGCCGACGAGGCACGCGCCCGCCAGGTGCGCGAGGACGACGGAGTGCCCGCCGACCGCGCGGTTGCGTACCTCCAGGAACTGCCCGTGACGTGGGCCAAGGCGCGCGGCGGAACGGGCCGCCAGCTCGTGGCGGATGCCCTGTTCGATCGGATCGAGGTCCTCGGCCTGCGCGAGGCGACGGCGCACCTGTCTGATCACGCGGTGCGCCACGGGCTAGCAGACGTGCTGCCGGAGGAGTTCGGAGTAGCGGCGACGGTAACCATGTCATCGCGGTGGCGGGCTGCGGCCAGTTAG
This sequence comes from Chloroflexota bacterium, assembly GCA_021789355.1. The sequence goes on from JAJYJR010000127.1 coordinate 8,006, forward strand.
TTACGTGAGCCGTCTCGCACGCGCCACCCGCAACGCGGCGCCGGTGACGTTCAACCGGAAGTCCAACAGCGACCTCGAGACGCCGTACCGCAGCGCGGCGGCATCGAGATCGCCTCCGGACGCAGCGATCGCGAACGCAGCTTCGTCCGAGATGAGGAGTGCGGCTCCCAGCCACTGTGCCTCTTCCTCCGCGACGCTGTCCCATGCTCGCGCGCCGTCTGCTGTCAGCGCGGCGCCCGGTTCATGGAGAAGCAACGCATGCGCCAACTCGTGCGCGATGTCGCTCGTCTGGCGTCCCGGCGCGTGAGCATCGTTGCACCAAATGGTGCGTGCCGATCCCCGGAAGATCGTGACCGCCGAAAAGACGGACGAGTCGACGGTCATGAAGTGCCTGACCGCGTCGGGGACTGTCCCCCGCAGCAGGCTGATCCCGAAGACCGGCACGTCCAGGTGTGAGGCCAGGGCACGCGGGTCGAGCGGGTCGGCCGAACGGAGGCCGAGCTCCGCCCGCACCTCACGCGCGATCGCGTGCGCTTCGCTCTTGAATCCGCGACGCAGCGGCATCGCCTGACTCCCCGCTCATCTGTTGGTAGGCTGCCTCGATAATCCGCTCCAGGGCCGCCGCGCTCTTCCGGTCGAGCTTCGGGTCAGCGCGGAGATAGGTCGAGATCCGCGCTAGCGTCGGTGGCTGCTCGCGCGATGGTTCGCGGATGAAGTCCTCGGCCTGCAGGCCGGACCAGGTCAGTAGGCTCGCGAGCCCGTCCACATCCGGTTTGTGCCCTTGTGCGATTCGCGTCAACGTCGAGGCCGAGACGTGCGCCGCGTCGGCCACCTGTTTCCAGTTGCTATTCCGCTCTCGTCGCGCCGCATCTAGGGCGGCGAAGAAGGCCTGGACGTCGAACGTCCCCTTCGCCATGCTGGGTCTGTCCCTCCAGATTCGACTCTTGCAACGCTCAGCCGTATGTGGAATCATGCGGATCGTCGCGGTTGCAGAGTAGCAATCGGACTCCGCTTGCGCAAGGAGCGAAATGAACACCATCGAGGCAGTCGAGCCCAGCCGGCCGGAGCCGGGGCACCACGCCGTGGAGATCACGGTCAACGAGCGACCGGTAACCGTCGAAGGCCCACGCCTGACCGGGCTCCACATCAAGGAGGCGGCGATCGCCCAGGGGGTATCGATCGCGTTGGACTTCGTGCTCAGCGAGGAACTTGAGCACGGTCGCACGAAGATCGTCGGAGACCGTGATGAGGTCACGGTCACGAAGCACTCGCGATTCGACGCGGTCGCGCCGGACGACAACTCTTAGCGATGGCGCTGACACCCGATGTCCAGGCCGCGGTGGAGGACCTCCGCCGCGGCCTGCCGGACGCGACGTTCGTCGTGCGCGAGGATGGCGAAGGAGGAGCCATCGTCATCATCGAGGACGTGCCGCTGGGTGGCCCCTGGGCCCAACCCTCGACGTGGATCGGCTTTCGGATTGCCTTCAGCTACCCGTACGCCGACGTCTATCCCCACTTCGTCCGCGGGGACCTCTCCAGGGCAGAGGGCGGCCCGCTTGGCGAGGCGCTAACGCCCACGTCGTTCGAGGGGCGGAGCGCGATCCAGATCTCTAGGCGAAGCAACCGTCGGGATCCGGCGATCGAGACAGCGCTGCTCAAGCTCATGAAGGTGCTGGCGTGGATCCAGTCGAGACCATGAAGGAGCCCGTCACGATCCGTATCCCTGCGGGCGTATACGCCCGCCTAGCAGCGCACCTTTTCCCTGGCGACGAAGACGAGCATGGCGCAGTCCTGGAAGCAGGGGTCAGCGTCACGACCCGCGGCGTCCGTCTCCTTGTGCGAGACGTGATCTTGGCGCATGACAATCTCGACTACGTGCCTGGCACACGCGGATACCGCGCCCTGAGGGCCGAGTTCGTCCGCGACCGCGCCATCCACGCGCGAGACCAGAAGCTGGCGTACGTCGCCGTACACAACCACGGCGGCGTCGGCGTAGTGAGGTTCTCATCGGTGGACCTTGCGTCTCATCAGCTGGGATACCCCGCGCTCCTCGACATCATGCGCGGCCAGCCTGTCGGGGCGCTGGTCTTCGCCCGCGACGCGGTCGCGGGCGACATCTGGTGGACTGGAGGAAGCCGCAGTGCGCTCTCCTCCCTCACGGTGGTAGGCCAGTCGATCCGTCGAATGTACCCTGCCGAGTTGCCTCAGCCGCGGAGGAGCGGCGCCCGATACGATCGCCAGGCCCGCATGTTCGGCGACGCTGGGCAGGCGATCCTTCGCAGTCTGCGAGTTGGCATCATCGGGGCGGGGGGCGTTGGCATGCTCCTTGTCGAGTACCTGTCGCGGCTCGGCGTTGGGGAGATCGTCGTCGCCGACCCGGAACGAGTGGACGTCACGAACTTGCCCCGATTGCCCGGTGCCCGCCGTGGCGATGCCCGGGTCTGGCTCGCGGATCCTCGATGGCCGGCGGCGCTTCGGCGCCTGGGCATGCGGCGTGCCACACCGAAGGTCTCCCTGGCGGAGCGGGTGGCGTCCGAGGCGAGCCCAACCACACGGGTGGAGGCGATCATGGGCGACATCCGAGACCCGGAGGTGGCCCAGAGGTTCATCGACTCCGACTATCTGTTCCTGGCTGCCGACGGGGACGGCGCACGTCTCGTCTTCAACGCCCTGGTACATCAGTATCTGATCCCGGGCGTCCAGATTGGCTCGAAGGTTCGCGTGGACTCAGCGACCGGAGCAGTGGTCGATGTCCATTCCGTGGTGCGACCTGTGTGGCCCGAGTCCGGCTGCCTCCGGTGCAACGGCCTGATCTCGCCCGCGCGGCTGGCTGAGGAGTCGCTCTCAGTCGGCGAGCGGCGGGCGCAACGCTACGTGGATGAGCCCGGAATTGCCGCCCCGTCGGTCATCACCCTCAACGCCACTGCCGCTTCCCACGCGGCCAACGACTTCCTGTTCGCGGTCACAGGCCTCACGGAGGCGGGCACAACGAGCGCCTATATGCGCTTTCGACCGACAGTCCGCGACGTGCGCCTTGATCAGCCCCGTATCGACCCCGCCTGCACGGAGTGCGGACTAGGCGACCGAAGCCGGCGTGCCCGAGGCGATACCGCACGCCTGCCCACTCGCACCTCGCCTCGGTAGGGAACCTCGTGCCCACCGCCAACTTGACGATCTGTTGTCGACGCCGGGTGAAAACTGAGCACCTTCCGCCGGTCGAAACCTGAGCACCCCTGACCAGGTTCGCTGGCACCCTCGGCCGAGCCATGAGCTCGCTGCCCGAGGAGGAAGGAGTGCATCAG
>JAJYJR010000128.1 GCA_021789355.1 Chloroflexota bacterium
GACGGCAGCGAGAGATGGTTCATGGTGTGGTCGCCGATCTCCATGCCGTCCGCCACGAGCGTGCGCAGCTCGGCCGGCGTCAGCACGTTCTGCCAGGTGCCGACCCGTCCCGCGATCACGTAGTACGTGGCGTGGAACCCGTAACGCTGCAGGATCGGCAGCGCATAGAGATACCCGTCGTCCCAGCCGTCGTCGATGGAGATCGCGAACGTTCGCGGCGGGAACGTCCGGTGCAGCTGGAGCGCCTGGCTGATCTGGGCGACCGTGACCGTGTGCCAGCCCGCGGCGTGGAGCGCGGCCAGCTGCGCGTCGAAGAGCTCGGGGGACACCACCAGTCCCGGCAGCGAATCGCCCGCCAGCCCCGCCGGCACGATCCGGTGGTACATGAGGATCGGGATCTGCAGGGCAAAGGTCGGGCTGGGCTGGACGCCGGGGATCGGGCTCGGCCAGCGCACCGCGAGCTGCACCGGGGCCTCTGAGGCGGCAGGGGCGGGGATCGCCGTGGCCTGGGCGGGCGGAACTGTGGCTTCCGGCTCCTGCACCGGCGGGGTCGTCGGACCTGGCGTCGGCGCTGTCGCAGACGCCAGGGCGCTGGCGGTGGAAGCAGCGGCCGGCGCGTTGCCGGCCCGGGGCGGCGCGAACCCCGCGCAGCCGGCCACCAGCCCGGTCATGGCGAGGGCGAGCGTCGCGCGTTGGAGGGAATGGCCGAGCCGCATCAGCGGAGTCTGCCCGGCCGCCGCAAAGAGCGCAACCGACGGCGCGGGGCGGCAGGGACCCACCCCTGCGCGGGAGATCAGAGGAGGCGCGACCCCGCGCCGATGCCGGTGATGCCCTCGCAGGCGATGACTCGCGGATCGGAAGTGGAGACGGTCCGCGCGTCGGCAGCACTACGGCCGGACGGCGAGAACGGCGTCCACCGGCAGGCCCCAGAGCGACCCGGTATCGACCTGCGCCACGGCAAGCCCCGACTCCCGCAGCGCCGACTCCAGCGGGATCGGGCGGCAGTCGATCACGGCGGGCAGGAGGTCGTGGCCGCGCTCGTAGAGCCTGGCCCACAGATTGGGGCGATCTCGGCGGGCCAGGGACGTCACGACGATACGGCCGCCACGTCGCAGCACGCGCTGGCATTCGGCCAGCACCAGCGGGATCTCCGGCGTGTCGAAGAGCTCGAGCGTGAAGCTCATGACCAGCGCATCGACCGATTCGTCCGGATACGGCACGGCCAGCGCGTCGGCGGTCCGCAGCTCGACGCGATCCGCGATCCCGGCCTCCCGCAGACGTCGCTCGGCCACGCGGCGCATCTCGTCGGACAGGTCCAACCCGAGAACGCGTCCCGCTGACCCGACCGCGCGCGCCAGCACCACCAGGTCGTGCCCCGTGCCGAAGCCAACCTCGAGGACCGTCTCACCGGCCGCCGGGCCCAGTAGCTGGAGCGCCCGGCGTCGCACCCCACGCTCGAACGGCTCCTCGAACAGGTCGTACCAGCGGCTCAACCGATCGTAGCTTGCGCGGGCCTGGTCGTGGGTGCGTCGGACGCGGCTGACTCCGGTCCACGTCGCGATCGGCTCCGGCGCTGCGGGGCGGAAGGCCAGCAGGGGCAGCTGCTCGGCCGCCTGGCGGCGAGCCTCGGGAGTGCCATCGTAAAGCCAGCCGAGGAGGTGGCCGAGTACGGCCCGGACGAGTGCCGGGGGCAGACCGGCGTGACGTTCGTAGCGCTCGAAGACGGCCACCGCCTCGTCGGCCTGGAGCCGCCGCCAGGCCGGCACGTAGCGGCTGCCTCCGATCCGGACCTCGCGGGCGAGCCCGGCTTCCACATTGTGGAGCCAGCCGGTCCGGCGCCCCCAGCCGGCCGCCACGATCGCCTCGCCCCTCGCGGCGTCGTAGCGCAGAACCTCCAGGGGCGTCTCGCGACGCCGGTGGGTGCGCCGGCCCTCGTGGACCAGGACGAGGAAGCGGCGGCCGAAGAGGAAGCCGAGGTGGGCACGGTAGGCGTAGACGGGCAGGGTGAGGAGCCAGCGCAGGATGCCGCCCGGCGGCGCCGGCCCATCAGCAGGCTGTGAGCTCATGTCACTTGCCCCGGTCTCCACCAGCAGCGGGAGCCCGTCGCCCAGCCTCAGCCCTCGCGAACGGCGTGTCGGTCGAGCGCCCTCCAACCGCTCGCCAGGCGCCACTCGCGGGTGCTTGGGGCTGGCGTCAGCGGCGCGCAACGCTGGCCTGTGCAAGGCTTGCGATGAGATCCGCGGGAGCGTCATCCAGACTGCGGCGCAGTCTGCCCAGCACGGGGACCCCGGCCGCGACGGCCAAATCGGCGGGATCGATGCGGGCCGCTGCAGGTGCAGCGACGACGAGCCCGGTCCATCCGTGGGTGCGTGCCGCCAGACGCAGGTTCGGTGCCTGCTCATCCCGCCAGCGCCGTCGGGCCTCCGCAATCCGGCGACGGTGCCGATCGACCTGGGTCGTGCTCGAGGCGGCGAGGAAGCCCGGAGCGGGACCCTCGTAGCGACGCCATGATTGACCGGTTCGCTCCCGTGCGAACCGGGCGTCGTCGATCACGTCGCCGAGGCCCAGGGTGACGAGGCGAAGCCCATCGGCCGAGGCGATCACCACTCCCAACGTCGGGTGAGCCGCCGCATAAGAACGCAGCGCGTCCAGGTCGGGCGCATCTCCCCACGTCGCGTGGTCGCCCACCGCTGCGGCAAGCGTGGTGAGGTACAGGCGGCGGGGCTTGGTGGTGGCGAACAACGCGATGCCGTTCCGCAGCTCGGCAGGTCCGAGATGCGCCTCGACGCGGACCATGGTCCAGCGCCGGAGCCGGTTCAACTGGCCCGCCTCACGTGGATCCGACGATCCCGGTTCGAGGGCCGCGAGGGCGGCCCGCAGCCGAAGGCGCCACTCGGGGTCGAGCGCGCCGCCGGACGCCGCGCCGGTCCGAACGTAGGCCGAGAGGACCCCCGCGGGAGGCTCGCTCCGCAGCACGTCGAGGACGTCGAACGGGATCGGTCCGTCGCGTCCGGCCGCCGTGACCCGCACATCAGCGCGACCCGGTCTCGATGGGTTCATAGCCGTGATCGAGCCCACGCGGTTACCTCCTCGGCGAAGTAGTCGAGGGAATGGCGTACGTCTCGCTCGACCGCCCAGACGGCGAACACGCGCTTCGCTTCCGTCGCCGCGAACGATGCGGGAAGGTCGTACTCGAGCTCGCCGTGCACGATCGTGTGATCGCCGGCCGGTGCGAATCGCCGGGTCCAGTGCAGCGTGCCACCGGGGAACGTGCCGACCAGCGGGAGGAGATCCGGGGCCCGGGCCTCGGACACCTCGTAGCGCACCTCCAGCCGCTGTCCGGCGAGCTTGATCACCGCGTCGAACCTCGCACCGCGGCTGGCGAGCGGCCCCGAGGCGTCTCGAACCTCGACGAAGAACGGGTGCCAGCGCGGCAACCTCTCGACCTGGGTCGCGAGCTCGAACGCGGCGTCCGGCAGGACCGGCACTGCCTGGCTGTCGACCACGTAACCATTGATGCGCCCTTCGGGACCCACATCACGACGCATCGCGAATCTCCTGGCTCGTCCGCCTCCGACTGGCAGGCGGACGGTGCGACCGGACGCTCTTCGTGCCGTAGCCCCGCGCAGCCGGGCGGACAGGCACAGTGTCGACGGGCCTTGCACCGTGCACAAGAGCGGAGTGGCTCGTGGCGGCCGGTGGTCAGCGCTTGGCGGCGCGCGACATCGAGCGCCGCGTCAGGATCCGTCTGGATCGACCTCAATCCGCACGGGTCGCGCTACGAGTTGGTGGCCGGCAGACTTCTCGTCGGCGCCGGAGTCGGACTGGGCGTCGGCGCCGGAGTCGGACTTCTCGTCGGCGCCGGAGTCGGACTGGGCGTCGGCGCCGGAGTCGGACTTCTCGTCGGCGCCGGAGTCGGACTGGGCGTCGGCGACGGCGTCGGGGCGTTCGGATCGAGCTCCACCACGGGCAGGCCCACGAACACGACGTGCACGGCCCGCCCGAGTCGCCGGGCGACGTCCGCCTGGATTGCCCGCACGGCGACGAGCGACGGCATCGGCGCGGCCTCCACAGTGATGCGCAGCTGGAGCGTGCCCTGCTGCGTGCTCCGCTCGACGCCGAGGAGAGTCGCGCCCGGCACCCGCGCCTGCAGGGAATCAGCCACTGCGGAGCTGACGCTGTCGGCGAATGCCTGACGTCCGGCCGCGAGCTGCCGTTGCTGCGCGACGCCGACGGCGGTGGGGACGAGAACGAGGACCAGGGCGATCACGAGCCCCGAGGTCAGCAGGATCCCGTAGTGGGCCGTGCGAGACCGGCGCGGGCGCAGCCGGAGGCCGGCGAACATGCCGGTGGCCGCCGCCGTGATCGCGACGAGGTTCGTCACGAAGAGGGTGCCCGCGCCGGTGGCGATGCCCTGGTCGCCCATCGCGATGCCGATGCCGACCGTGCAGAGCGGCGGCATGAGCGCGGTGGCAATGGCCACGCCGAACAGCGCCGCGGCGCCCTGGAGCCTGACAAGCGCGTAGGCGGCTGCCGCTCCACCGGCCAGGGCGACGATGAGATCGAAAGGGCCGGCCCGCGTGCGCGACTGGACCTCCGCTGGCACCGTCGCCAGTGCGCCGAAGGGCAGCTGCTGGGCCACCCAGGCGAGACTCGCGGAGAGCACGAGCGCGAGGGCTACGCCGGCGAGCAGCGTGAGCGCGGCGCGGACGAATAGGCGGCGTCGGCCGCCCAGCGCGGCCAGTGCGAGGGCCATGATGGGCGAGAGGAGCGGCGCGATCAGCATGGCCCCGATGACCACCGCCGCGGAGTCCGTGATCAGCCCGAAGGTCGCGATGATGCTCGAGAGCCCGGTGATGAGGAGGTAGCCGGTGGTCAGGCGCGAATCGCGTCGCAGGTCGGACACGGACCCTACGAGCCACCACGAGACGCCGCGCCGACGCGCCCTGCCGGGCGACCCCGCGCCCGGCCATCGGGTTCGCCCGCCTTCCACCTCAGCCCGCTGCCCTGACAGGTCCATCCCCACGTAGCCTACACGTCGACTGTAGCGCCCGAGGGTCCCCTGGCGGCTCCGTGATCTGGGGAGATGGGTGCTTCCCGCGACCAGGGACCACGTGGAGCCCGACGCGGGGCCTCAACGCTCGGAGGCGTGGCCCAAGGTCGGGGTGCCCGATTGCTACTCTTCGGGCACACCCAGTGCTGCTCGCCCGGGGTGTGGCGGCCGCGGCGGGGCCTGACTCGCCTTCCAGGACCCAGCAGGCGTGCCAGCCGGCGGCACCGGCTGATCAGCAAAGCGCGCACCCATGGTGCGTTCTCCTTCGCCGGAGTCAGCTGCGCCGCTCTCCGGCGCGTCAGCCCGCGCGCACGTCGCGCCGGCCGAACCCGAGCGCGCCGATCGCCGCCAGCGCGACGGCGGGCGCGGCCACTGCCACGTAGCGCCACCCAGCGGTGGCCTGCACCAGCGGGTCACCGCCGAACGCCCAGTCCCAGGGCGACAGGTGTCGCCAGGGCGCCAGCGTCGCGTTCAGCGGGAAGAGGGCCACGGCGAGGTAGCCCGCGACGCCAACCGCGATCGCCAGCCCCAGCGTCCACGACGGCCGTGGGAGCCATCCTGCGATGGCGAACGCGAGGCCCGCGTGGAGGAACGCGAGCAGGGCGCACAGCAACACCGTCGCCGCCACGTTGGAGACCGAGATCTGCAGGCCAACCGCCGTATCGAAGGCGAGCTGCGCGCCGGCCAGCACGATCACCACGATGGCGAGCGCGACGACGAGAGCGACGACACGTCCGATCCACAACGCCGTCCGGGACACCGGTTGCGCCAGTAAGAGCTCAAGGCGTCCGGCGTCCTCCTCGCCGGCGGTCTGGCCGCTCGCCATCGCCACCGCCGCGCCGATGAGGAGGAGCGGGATCAGGAACTCGTACAGGTTGCCTCGCAGGAAGCCGGCCGGCGTGCCGATGTCCTGCATGCCGAGTGCCTCGACGAGGCCGCTTGGCATCTGGTCGAACGCCTGGCTCAGCGCCGATGAGCCTTTGAAGGCTGGCCAGAAGGCGACCGTGGCGCCGATAAGCAGGGCGAGGGCAATGCCCCAGGCCAGGCTGGCCCGCCGCATCGCGCGCAGCGGGATGAGCACGAGTTCGAGCAGAGGGCGCGTCATGACGCCTCCGCGTAGAGGTCGAGGAAGGCCTCTTCGAGGTCGGGCTCTTCCACGAGCATGCTCATCACGCGGTGGCGCGCGAGGACCTCGAGCAGGGGCTGGATCGGGCCCGACAGCACGGCGGTGAGCCGGTGGTCGTCCACCGTCGCATCGGCGAGGCCGGGCAGGCCCGCGAGTTCGGCGGCGGGCGGGTCGCCGGCGAACCACACTTCGACGCGCTGGCGCGCCCGGCCGCGCAGCTCCTCCACCGTGCCGAGGGTGACGATCTTTCCCGCGCGCAGCACGGCCACGCGGTCCGCCGCGCGCTGGACCTCGCTCAGGGAATGCGAGGAGAGGAAGACGGTCTTGCCTTCGTCGCGTGCTTCACGAACCAGGCGCAGGAACTCGTGCTGCATCAGCGGGTCGAGCCCGTTGGTCGGCTCGTCGAGGATGAGCAGCTCGGAGTCTGCGAGGAACGCCAGCAGGAGGGCCACCTTGCGGCGGTTGCCGCTCGAGAGGTCGCGCATCCGCCGCCCGAGGTCGAGCCCCAGTCGCATCGCGAGCTCGTCGCGGCGCGCGCCGTCGAGTCTCCCGCGAAGGCGCCCGATGCTCTCCACCAGCTCGGCCGCGGTCAGTCGCTCGGGCAGCCGCAGCTCGCCGGGCACGTACGCGACGCGACCTCGCACGGCAACACCATCACGCCGCGGGTCGAGTCCCAGCACCTCGATCCGTCCGGCTGTGCGATGCAGCAGGTCCAGGGCGCAGCGGATGGTGGTGGTCTTGCCGGCCCCGTTCGGGCCGAGGAATCCGAAGACCTCGCCGCGGCTCACCTCGAGGTCGATCCCTCGCACGGCGTGCACGTGCCCGTAGTCCTTTACGAGCCCCTGGATGCGGAGGGCGGGTCCGGTTCGGCCGGCGCCCCCGGTCGGCTGGTTCATGGTGGCCCCGGCGCGCGGGCCGAGTCGGGCCGGAGTCCGACCAGCGCCAGACGCACGCTCTCCCGTGCGGTCTCGCCGATCCGCAGGCGCTCCCGGTCGAGCAGCCACAGCAGCGCCAGCCCTTCGAGTTGCCCCGCCAGGGCAGACCACCAGAACGTCCGGATCGACGGTCCGGAACTCACCTGCTTCGACCCCATCCGGCCGCTCACTTCGAGAATCCGGGATGCAGGCCCGGCAGGGTGCCCCCCACCGGATCCGGTGGCACGAGCCATCCCCTGCGGTCGAGCTCGTCGATCCGGCAGTCAAGCACTACCTCGCGTCCGTCACCGAGAACCCCGGCGATCGCGGTCAGCGGGACGTAGTAGACGGGCGAGAAGGGACCGCGGCCGCGCACGCGGAGCAGCGTGATGCCAGCCCCCTCCACGGTGCCGATGAAGGCCCCGCGTGATCCGTACACCCAGCTGCCGCGCCTGATCTCCTCCATCTACCGCCCCCGGTCCTGCGGCGCCGATGCCGCGCCGTCTGCCGCCGCCTGCGAGCGTGGGCCGCCGGGTGCCGCCCGGTCGCAGACGCGCCCGGTCCCGGAGATCTCCGGGTGCGCCAGGAGGGCGTCGAGTGCCGCGAGCTGTTCGGCCGGGTTCTTGCCGAGGCGGTGGAGAGCCACGGCGAGCCGCAGTCGCGCGGCGTCCCGCTCGTCGTACTCGAGGCGTCCGTCCGGCTGCAGGTGCGGCGCGGGGAGCGTGCCCGAGCGGCGGTAGAACCGCACCACTGATGGCGTCACGCCCGCCGAGCGGGCCAGTTCGAAGATGTTCATGCGTTCGGCTCCGCGATGAGAGGAGCGGGTCGGTGCCTCCGGCCGTGTTCCGCGATCTCGTCGTCGATCATATAGCGCTAGTTGCCATGTGGCAACGAGCCGTATCGAGGGGGGCGGCCGGCCTGCGCAACCCGCCGGCGACCCGTGCGGCCGCCCTCCAGGGAGTGGCAGACGATGCGCGAACGGGGTATGGTCCGGCGACGGCTCCCCGGCCCGCACAGAGGAGAGTTGCGGATGGCACCCGTGACGGTACCTTCGTACCTGGACGCCATCGAGCGCATCACCTTCGCCTCGGTCGCACTCACCACCCGGGTGCTCGACGAAGTGGCGGGCGCCGATCTCACCATGCTGGGCTGGCGGGTCCTGGTCATCGTCGGCCAGGCTTCCGGTGGGCTGCGGCTGGGCGAGCTCGCGGACCGGCTCCGGATCTCCCGTCCGTCGGCCACCAAGGCGGTGCAGCGGCTGCGGCGTCGCGGGCTGGTCGAGACCGCTCGCGACCACGCCGATGCACGCGGGCGCCGCCTGCGACTGACCCTGGATGGAATCCAGCTGCGTGAGACGGTGCTTGCCCGGCGGCGCCAGCTGCTGGTCGAGACGATCGGCAAAGAGATGCCCGGGGACTTCGAGGCGGGGATCCGACTGGTGGCCGATCGCCTCGACCGCTGGACGTAGCCGGGCGGCGCCGCATCACCGGCCCGACAGGGGCGACGGCCCGACAGGCGCGAACCCCTGCGCCTGCCGCTGCTGCGGCACCACGGCGCGCCGCTGGCCGGAGCCAACCGAGCCAGGTACTTGCGCATTTGCGCAAGTTGTGAGAGGATACCGGCGATGAACACGCCGACGCTATCGGCCGACCAGGACCTGCAGCGGTACACCGCCGTCATGCGGGCGCTGGCCGACGCCAAGCGGCTGTGTGTTCTCGAGGTGCTCGCGGCCGGCGAGCGCTCGGTCTCGGAGCTGTCGCACGAGATCGGGTGCCAGGTTCCGAACATGAGCCAGCATCTCGCGGTCCTTCGCAGCGCGGGCCTGGTGTCCACGCGGCGTCAGGGCAACACCGTGTACTACCGCCTCACGGACCCGCGGGTCCTGGACGCGTACCGGCTCATCCAGACGTTCGCCCGCTGAGGGCACGATTGCCCCGGCCGGGCAGGTCGGGCGTGGAGACCCCGCTGGGCGGGGGGAAAGGATCCATCGAGGTCATGTCCAACATCAAGGCAGTCACCGACGCGGACTTCGAGCAGGCCGTGCTGCACAACGACAAGCCGGTCCTGGTCGACTTCTGGGCGGCATGGTGCGGCCCCTGCAAGCTGGTCGCGCCGGAGATCGAGAAGCTGGCCGCCAAGTACGGAGACGCCGTCGACTTCGTGAAGCTCGACGTGGACGCCAACCCCATGATCTCGCAGACGTTCGGGATCATGAGCATCCCGACGATCGCGTTCTTCCGGCCGGGCGAGAGCCCGGTGGGCGTGGTCGGCTTCCGGCCCGCCGATCAGCTGGAGCAGGCGTTCAACCTCGCGCAGTACGCGGTCGCCAACCAGCCTTCCTGATCACTCCCTCCAGCCCCGAACGGCCCGGCTCCCACGGAACCGGGCCGTTTCGATTCGAGCCGGGCGCTCGCCTTCAATCGCGGGGCGGGTCGCCGGAGAGCGTACCCTGATGCGACCCCGGCGTTCGCCGCGACGTTACCGCGCCGGCGCCGGCTCGCTAGCAGGCGTGCGCGATGGCTCGAGTTACGGCGGTCCCGTCGTCCGACCACGTGGTCACCCTCTGCCACGGCCGGTCTCTCGCCTGCGCAGAGTGGGGCGACCCGGCCGGACGGCCGGTGGTCCTCTTCCTCGGCACGCCGGGCTCACGGCTCCTGTGCCCCGACGCAGACGCGACCGAGTCACTTGGCGTCAGGCTGATCACCCTCGATCGACCCGGGTATGGCCGCTCGGACCCTGATCCGGACTTCTCGCTGCTCTCCTGGGCGGATGACTACGCAGAGCTCCACGGCCTGCTCGGCCTGCCGCCGTGTCCGGTCGTCGGCTGGTCGGGGGGCGGCCCGTACGCCCTCGCCTGCGCCGTCCGCGCCCCGGCGCTCGTCACCTCCCTCGGCCTGGCGGCCGGCATGGGACCGCTCGATGAGATCCCCATCGGGTGGAGCGAGGAGGAACGATCCCTCGCCGAGCTTCTCCGCCGTGATCGCGGCGCCGGCGTCGAGGGGATCACGAGGAGCCTCCAGTGGTACGCCGACGATCCCGCTTCCGTCTTCGTCAAGAGATGGGACGGACCGGACGAGGCGCTCCTGGCGCAGCCGAACGTGCGCGAGGTGTGTATCGAGTGGACGCGGGAGGGTGCCCGCCAGGGCTCGATCGGGTTCGTCGCCGACGTGATCGCCAACTTCGACCCGTGGGGCTTCTCTGTGGCGAACGTCACCCAGGATGTCGCCGTGTGGGTGGGCGAAGCCGATGCCCCGTGGGCCCACGCGACGGCGGCCTACTTCGCCGCCACCATCCCGCGAGCGACGCTCGTGACGTACCAGGGCACAGGGCACCTGCTGGCGATCCCGCATTGGGCCGAGATGCTGACCTGGCTCCACTGATCGAACGCCGCGCCCCGGGAGCCATCAGTCGCAGGCCTTCAGCCGGGGGCATCCGCCAGAATGGCCTCCAGCTCGGCCTGGTGCTCCGGATAGTGGTCGAGCGTCTGGTTCATGAAGAACTGCAGCCGCTGCGGGTTCTTCACCCACCGCGTCTCGGGCACCACCGTGAGGTAGCCCCGCAGCTCGCCCGGGACCGTCGCCAGGCGGCGGCGCACCTCCTCGAGCGGGAGCGCGCGCCACTCCTCGCGTATGCCGTCGTTGATCGCGTCACCGCCGGAGGCGTCCCACTCGGCGTTGGTCCTCGCGATGGTGGGGCTCTCGTCACCGAGCGCCAGCTCGCGCGCGACCTGCAGGGCGACCTGCTGCCAGGCGACGAGATGGGCCACCAGGTCGCGCCCGGACCATCCATGACAGGGGCCATCGTCCGGCATGGGGCGCTCCAGGGCGGCATCCGGGAGTCCGCCGAGGGCTTCGAACGGCGCCCATGCCTCCCGTTCGTCCTCCAGGAACGACAGCGCGTCCACGTACATGGTCCCCTCCTCCATCATGCCCGGCGCTCGACCCGGGCTGACCCGGGCTGACCCCGGGCTGACCCGGGCTGACCCGCGCAGCCTCGGCGCAGGCCTCAGTGCGTCAGGCGCCCGGGCGCGCCCTCGGCTGCGTACCGCGCCGCGGCGGCAAACCAGCTCGCCGCGCGATCCAGCGCGAAGCGATCGAGCTCGGATGGCGCCAGCTCCACCCATCCGGCGCCGAGGTCCGACGCGCGCACGTCC
>JAJYJR010000129.1 GCA_021789355.1 Chloroflexota bacterium
ACGTACTTGTGGTCGTACCCGTACGGCAGGCTGCCGAACTGCTGGCCGAAGCGCTTGCCGCAGGTGTTGTTCTCGCCGCCGGCGCAGTAGCAGTCGCGGCCCCAGTCCCGGAAGGAGCGGGCGATGCGGGCCAGGGCAGGGTCGTTCGTGAGCACCATGCCGCCCTCGCCCGTGGTGATCTGGTGCGCGGGGTAGAAGGAAAGCGTGGCCAGGTGGCCGAAGGTCCCCGTCAGCCGGTCGCGGTAGCGCGCGCCGAGAGCGTCGCAGTTGTCCTCGATGAGCCACAGGTCGTGCCGCTCGACCAGCTCCATCACGGCGTCGAGGTCGTACGGCACGCCGAGCGTGTGCGCCAGCACGATCGCGCGGGTGCGCGGCGTCACGGCCGCCCGAAGCTGCTCGGGGTCGGCGTTGTAGTCGCCCAGCCGGACATCGACGAACACCGGCACCAGGCGGTTCTGCACGATGGGGGCCACGGTGCTCGGGAACCCCGCCGCGACGGTGAGCACCTCGTCGCCGGGGCGGAGGCGGCGCTCGCCGAGCCTGGGAGAGGTGAGCGCGGTCAGGGCCACCAGGTTCGCCGAGGACCCCGAGTTGACGAACAGGGCGTCGGAGAGGCCGAGGTAGTCCGCGACCCCCGCCTCGAACGCCTCCGTGAAGCGGCTCTCGGTCAGGTAGAAGTCCAGGCTCGAGTCGACCAGGTTGCGGAGCTCCTCCTCGCCGAACACGCGGCCGGCATAGCGCACCGGGTCGCGGCCCGGGTCGAACGGGGGCGGCACGTGACGCTCGCGGTAGTACCGGCCCACCAGCTCGAGGATCCGGGCGCGGAGGTCGGTCGTCTCGGTCCGGGCCTCGTTCATCCCACCGATCCTCCCACGGCGGCGGCCGCCCAGAACAGCCCGGCGGTCCTGGCCGCCTCCTGGTACGCCCCCAGCTGCCGGCCGAGTGTCTCGCGGGCGCTCGCCGGGGCGCGGTAGTACTCGCGGTACCAGGATGCCGTCTGGCGGACCGCCGTCCCGGCCTCCCAGGCCGGGCGCCAGCCCAGCGCCTCCCGTGCCATGGTGCTGTCGAGGCTCAGCGCGTGGGCCTCGTGGGGCTGCGGTGCGACGTCCGCCGGCGAGGTCCACGAGCCCGAACCCCACGCCTCCACGAACCGCTCGACCACCCAGCGCACCGGCCGGTCCGCGTCGTGGTTAGCAGGGCCGAAGTTCCAGGCCCCTTCGTAGCGCCGGCCGTCGCGCAGCATGAGGGCCGCGAGCCAGAGGTACCCCGACAGCGGCTCGAGGACATGCTGCCAGGGCCGCACGGCATCGGGGTTGCGCACGACGATGGGCTCGCCCGCTGCCAGGGCACGCACGCAATCCGGGATGATCCGGTCGGCGGCCCAGTCGCCTCCGCCGATGACGTTGCCGGCACGCACGCTGGCCACCGTCGCGGCCGGCGTGCCGCCGGCGAAGAAGCTCTCGCGGTAGGCGGCGGTGACCAGCTCGGCGCAGCCCTTGCTGGCGCTGTACGGGTCGCGACCGCCCATCGGGTCCGTCTCCCGGAAGGGGCGGCCGTCTTCGAGGTTCTGGTAGCACTTGTCGCTGGTCACGATGACCACGGCACGCACCGACGGGCAGGCGCGCGCCGCGTCGAGCACGTTGACGGTGCCCATGACGTTGGTCTCGAAGGTCTCGCGCGGCTCGGCATACGCCCGGCGGACGATCGCCTGCGCGGCCAGGTGGAAGATCACGGACGGCTGCGCCGCTTGCACCTCCGCCACCAGACGCTCGCGATCGCGGACGTCGGCAACCACGTGGCGCAGGCGCCCGCCCAGATCGAGCGCGTCGAACAGGTTCGGCTGGGTGGGGGGATCGAGGGCGTAGCCGGTCACGTCGGCGCCCAGGGCCAGGAGCCACTCGGAAAGCCATGCCCCCTTGAAGCCGGTGTGACCGGTCACGAAGACGCTGCGGTCGGCGTACGTGTCGGCCAGCGTCATCGCGAGCCCCCATAGAGCAGGATGAGCTGCACTTCCTGCCCGAACCGCTCACGTGCCGCGGCGGCGATGCCCGACTGGCTGACGGCCGAGGACACCAGGATGGGTGCATCGACTCCCCCCAGAACGGACGGCGCGACCACGGGGCGTCCGGCCAGCGTGGCGCCCGCGTAGTGCGGGTTCGAGTCGACGAACGCCTCGATCCGACACTCGCCCAGGCGTGACGTGCGCAGGAGATGCAGGGTGTGCGTGCCGGTGCCCCACACGTAGATCCGCTCGCCGGAGGAGGCGAGGCCTGCGATCCGCTCGAGCGTCGAGGCCTCCGCGCGTGCGCATCGACGGATGTACTCGCGGACATCGTCCGCGCCTGATTGGTCACGCTGCGGTGGGCGCACGACGCCGTCCCAGCGGTACACCGCTTCGAGCGCCGGCCCACGGCCGTCCGTGCCCAGCGGCAGCACGACGGTGCGCTCGGCAACCAGAGAGTAGCCCTCGCTCGCCATCGTGTTCGCGAGCGAACGCCTGGTGAAGTAGTTGATGTGCTCCACGCTGAACTCCTGGAATGGAGCGTCAACGTGGTCCTTGAACGAGCCCGCGTCCGGGACGCTGACGAAGACGTGGCCGCCGTGTCTGAGGAGACGACTCGTCGCGCGCACAAGGGCGCGTGGCTCCAGGACGTGCTCGAGCACGGCGACGTAGCTGACGAGCCCGAACTCGTGGCCCCATGCCTCGGCGGCATCAAGCCCGCCCACGGCCACCTCAAGATCGTTGTCGCCTGCGACGCGGACAGCGTCGGGCGAGGGGTCGACTCCGTATGGTTGTTCGAAGCCCTCTGCTCGCAGGGCCTGCAGAAACGCCCCGGTGGCGGTCCCGACGTCCAGTACGGGCGTGTCGCGTTGGAGGACATTCGCCGCGACGAAGGCGGCCTGGTCCGCGTACCGCTGCAGGTCCAGCGCGGAGAGTGCGGCCCCTTCCCCGCTGAGGTCGTACTTCGACGCGTCCGCGTAGTACTGGTCGAAGCGCTGCTGGTCGGGGAGCCCGGAGGCAAAGCTCGCGCCGCATGCGTCGCAGGCGACCACGTCGTAGCCGTCGCCGATGCTGCCGTGGCGGAAGCTCTCGAACTGCTGCCGGTACAACAGCTCATGAGACGCCGAGCCGCACACCGGGCACAGCCTGCTCGGTGCCGCGTCCGGAACCCCCGCCCCGGAGAGATGCGCGCTCATCGCTTCGTCCACACCGCCCACGGCGCCTCACCCGAGGCCCACAGGGACTCGAGCACGCGGACGTCGCGCAGGGCGTCCATCGGCTGCCAGAAGCCGCGATGGCGGAAGGCGCGCAGCTGGTCGTCCGCGGCCAGGCCCTCCAGCGGTTCGCGCTCGAAGGGCATGTCGTCACCCTCGATGCGGTCGAGCACCGCCGGTTCCAGCACGAAGTAGCCGCCGTTCACCCAGGCGCCATCGCCCACGGGCTTCTCCTGGAAGGACCGCACGGCGGGCGCCGACGCCTGTCCGTCGGCCTGGCCCTCGTCGATCTGCAGGGCGCCGAAGCGCCCGAGGGGCTGGACCGCCGTGATGGTCGCCAGCCTGCCGTGGGCCCGGTGGAACTCGAGCAGCCTCGCGATGTCCACGTCGGCCACGCCGTCGCCGTAGGTCAGCATGAACGTGTCGTCGCGCACGTACTGGGCGACCCGCTTGATGCGGCCGCCGGTCTGCGTGTCGGCGCCGGTGTCCACCAGCGTCACGCGCCAGGGCTCGGCGGCGTGCTGGTGGATCTCCATCGAGTTGTCGCGCATGTCGAAGGTGACGTCGGACATGTGGAGGAAGTAGTTGGAGAAGTACTCCTTGATGACATAGCCCTTGTAGCCCAGGCAGACCACGAAGTCGCTGAACCCGTAGTGGCTGTACGTCTTCATGATGTGCCAGAGGATCGGCCGCTCCCCGATCTCCACCATGGGCTTGGGCCGGGAGGCAGTCTCCTCCGACAGGCGCGTGCCGAGTCCGCCGGCGAGGATGACGACCTTCACGACTTGCTGCCTTCCCCTGACCCTCGAGCCCCGATCCCTGCACCGGGGCTGAAGACCGCAGTGTAGGCGCTCCCCGCGAGCGGCTTCCTCGCCGCGATGGTCCGGGGCGGGGTAGGACATCGGGGCGCCGCGGAGCCGTAGAGGTACAGAAACTCCTCGGGGCCGAAGAACAGGTACTGCCGGTAGGCCGAGCGGTTCTCGCGGACCATGACGAAGCCGGCGACCTGCAGCGGGCTGTTGGACACGACTGCGCAGGGGCTTTGTGGCAGGAACGCATCGTCGTACCAGGTGAGCCCGTAGTCTGCCCAGCGCGCGTTCCCCACCCCGCTGGCGTGATAGCCCACCCACTCGTAGCCGGCGTCCACCGCCTGGGGCGCATAACCCATCGCCACTGCTGCCTCTCCTGCCCGCCAGCGCGCGCCGTCATAGGCAACGGCGTTGGCGACGATCACGAACGCTGACACCGCGAGCCAGGCCAGGGCGGCATGGGAGAGGGCGTGACGGCGGCCGAGCCCGATGCGTTGTGCGGGCCCGCGCAGCAGGAGGATGGCCATGGGCGCCACCATCGGGTAGAGGTACCGATCCTGCGGATATGTCACGGCGGTGACGACCACGAGCTCCACCGCATATCCGGCGAGGAACACCACGAGGAGACCCTCCCGGCTCCGTGCGAGCCGGAAGGTCCACACCAGCGCGGTGGAGACGGACCTGGTCTGGGCGAGGACACGCTGAGCCCAGCGCAGCACCAGCGTGGCGAGGAGGATGGCGGCCAGCAACGCGAGTTGTTCGGACAGCCTCCAGGCGAACTGCCCGATGACCGGCTCACGCGTTCCCATCAGGAGCGCGTTGCCGACCAGCCCGTCCGGCGTCCAGAGTTGTCCCACCAGCGGCTGGATGCTTGGCAGGCTGAACATCAGGGTGATCAGCGCAGCGCCTGCCATGACGTGCTCCGGGCGCAATGCGGGCAGTCGCGGGGCGAGGCCGAGCAGCGTCACGGGCAGGAGCACGGCGGCGAGGGTGACGAATGCCGGCGCGAGGTTGTCCAGGTACAGGGGCTGGGGCGCCAGGGGAAGTCCACGGCCCGCAAGCGTGCCGGCAATGACGAGGACGCCGGCTGCCACGGCCGCGGTCGCGGCGGACACCCCGGCGAGCCATCGGCGTTCCGCCGGTCGGCTGCGGGCCCACGCGACGACCAGGATCGCGGCCGGCGCCGCGATGGCGAACTCCCGGATGCTGACGGCCATGATGCCCACCAGCAGCGACGCGACCAGGGTGGGCCGGCCGCCGGCGCCATGCAGCCACCGCGTGGCCAGGAACAGGCTCAGAGTGATGAGCGCCAACGTCGGCACGTCGGTCATGAACGCGACCGACTCGCGGGCGAAGCCCGGAAACGCCACCAGGGAGAGCACCACCATGGCCGCGGAACCGATTCCGACGAATCGCCGGGCGAGCAGGTACACGGATGCGAGGCCGACCGCAGCCATGACGAGACCGAACGCGGTGAACGCCCAGGTGTTGCCGCCGGACAGCCAGAGCAGGGGTTGCACCAGGACGAGCTGACCGATGGACGCCGTGGTGTGATCCGGCATGGCCACGGCGCCGGTGCGGAAGAGGCTGGCGCCGCCCCGGATGTAGACCCAATCGTCGGTGCTCGGGATCCCGATCGCACCGGCCGCGGAGGCCAACACGAGGGGGACGCCAACGCCGACCGCGAGCAGACCCACGAGGACGGCGATGTCCGTTGGTTTGCGCCACGCTGTGACTGACACGCCCATTCACCCGACACGAAATCGCTGCAAGGGTCCGATGCTGTGTTGGCCTCGCGTCCGACCGGCCAGGGTCCGTCCGCCGTGGTCCGGGGCAGCGTAGGACATCCGGGTTCCGTGGAACCGTAGCACGAGGAGCGCGGCGGCCGCGCCGCTCACCGCGGTCGCGATCCCGATGCCGAGCCACGCCCTGCGCGACCTGGTCACGAGCACGACGGCCGCGGTGGTGGTCGACCTGCCGCGGGTGACGGGAAGCCGAACGGCGCCGCAACTGCGACCGCCAGAGCCAGAGCAGTTCAGGCCAGCGTCAATCCGGCAAACGGCGAAGCCGAACGCCACCGCTGCTCTCGCGCGAAGCACGATCACTGGGGCGTGATGCTTCCCGCTGGAATGGTGGCTTCCGGCGACTGGTACCTTCAGCGTGTTGCGCGGATGCACCTCGATGCGGCAAGGTGGGGCCGTGGGTGACTCGAGCGAGCCCCTTGTGGCCGTGATCATTCCTGCCCTCAACGAGGCCGGAAGGATCGGGCGCGTCCTGGACAAGCTGCCTCGCGACGGACGGTTCGAGGCGATCGTAGTCGACGACGGATCCAGCGACGGCACTGGCGACGAGGCACGTGTGCATGGCGCGGCGGTCGTGCTTCGCCACGTCGTGCGGGGCGGCGTGGGCGCGGCCATCCGCGACGGGTTCCTGGAGGGGCAGACACGGGGCCGGCCCTGGCTCGCGCTGGTGTCCGGCGACGACCAGCACGAGCCGGCAGAGCTCGCTGCGGCCCTCGACCACGCGCTCGCGTCCGGCTCGGACTACGTGCAGGGCAGCCGCTGGCGCCCTGGTGGCCGGGTGATCGGCTCCAGCGGCGGTCGAGGCATGGGCACCCGCCTCTACTCGCTCGCGTTCAGCGTGCTGGCCGGCCGCCGGGTCACCGACGCGACCAACGGCTTCCGCGTCTTCCGATCCGCGATCCTGGACGACCCGACCATCCGGCTCAGCCAGTCCTGGCTCGACAGCTACGATCTCGAGCCGTATCTGCTGTTCAAGGCGATCCGGCGTGGGTACCGTGTGGTCGAGCACCCGGTGACGGTGCGCTACCACCGCGACGAGGCGTACACGAAGATGCGCGGATTGCGTGACTGGTGGCGCCTGTTCCGCCCGGCGCTGCTGCTCAGGTTGGGAGTCAAGCGATGACCATGGCCCTGGAACGCTCGTTCGGTGGGCGGCGCGTGCTGGTGACCGGTGGCGCCGGCTTTGTGGGGGGCGCGGTGACCCGCCGCCTGGTGGAGGCGGGCGCCCGAGTGACCGTGCTCGACGACCTGTTCACTGGGCTGCGCGAGACGGTCCCGGCGCAGACCGAGCTCGTGGTGGGTTCGGTGACTGACGAACCCCTGGTGCGCGAGCTGGTACGTCACGCCTCACTGGTCTTCCACATGGCGGCACGGAACATCATCGCCTCGACGAAGAACCCGCGCGATGACTTCGAGACCAACATCGGGGGGACCCTGAACGTCCTGCTGGCAGCCCGCGAATCCCGCCCCGAGCGCGTGGTCTACTCGTCTTCGACGTCGATCTACGGCAACCCACGCAGCATCCCCATCAACGAGAACGACGAGGTCGCCGCGCTCTCCCCGTACGCGGTGAGCAAGTTCTCCGGCGAGCTGTACTGCCACTCCTTCTACGAGAGCTACGGGCTGCCCGTGTCGGTGGTGCGCTACTCCAACATCTATGGTCCGGGACAACGGCCCGACAACCCCTACTGCGGCGTGGTCTCCAAGTTCCTCACCAGCGCTCGCCAGGGCACGCCGCTGAGCATCCACGGCGACGGCGAGCAGACCCGCGACTTCACCTTCATCGACGACGCGGTCGAGGCCACCATCCTCGCCGCGGTGCACCCCCGGGCGGAGGGTGAGGTCTTCAACGTCGGGACCGGCATCGAGACCTCGGTCAACCAGCTGGCGCGCCTGGTGTGCGGGGCGATGGGGCGTCCCTGCGAGGTGGAGCACATCGACCGGCGCGACGTCGACAACATCCGCCGGCGCGTAGTCAACATCGAGAAGGCACGCCGCATGCTGCGCTGGTCGCCGCAGGTCACTCTCGAGCGGGGCCTAGCGCAGACTGTGGAATGGTTCCTCGCCGAAGGGTTCGCGCCGATACCGCCCGCCGAATAGCCACGACGGGCCCGGGCGGTTGCGTGACGTCCACGTTCGTCGCATCAGGCCCGGCCGGAGGACTCCCGTTCAGGGTCCAGGACTGAACCAGCCGGCGAGGGGGCCAGGTCCGGGAGTTGGATCTGTCGCACCGGGCCGGTCCCCAGCGGGGCGAGTAGTGGCAAGAGCCGCGCCAGGTTCTCGGTGTTCACCACGGGCGATCCGAAGACCGAGGCGAGCACGGCGAGCGTATACGTGACGCCGGGTCGGTCGCGCAGCACGAACATGGCCACGGCGGAGAGGCCGAAGAACGCGATCGGCAGCAGCGCCGCGATGCGGTCGGGCACGCCGAACATGCGGGCCACGCCGCCAAGACTCTCGGGCGTGGCTCCCTGCACGGTCGTCTGGTGCGCAATGCCGAGGTAGGCAACGTGTGCATCCAGGCCGGCCCCGAGGAGGCTGATGCCACCGAGGACGGCGAGCGCCACGGCCATCCAGCCCACGGCCCTCCAGCGGCCCTGACACACCAGCCACCAGCCGAACGCGATTGGCAGCAACTTTACCCCCGCCATGAGCGCGACAATCACTCCGACGGCAGCATCCCACCTCCTGGGAGCGCCCCACACGACGACTGCGCCGGCGATGAGCAGCGCATCGACGTTGCCCACCAGCAGCTGAACGGCGATCGCTTGCGAGAGGAGCGCCACGACGATGGCTGCGACGTATCGCCGGCGCCCGGTCAACGCGGGGGCGCGAAACAGGACCACGGCAGCACCGAACAGAGCGACATTCGAGGCCATCCACCAGATGGCGACGCCGAGCGGGTAGGGGAGGAACGCGAGAGGGCGCCAGAGAACCGCGATCAGTGGCGGGGAGAGCAGTGGGACGGTCCAGAAGGGGGCGAACATCGGGATGACTCGGTCGCCCGGCGAGAGCGCGTACAGCTCGTGCCCGGCGTTGAGGCGTTCGGCGGCGGCCTGATAGACGATCGCATCCTGGGCCAGCCAGGTGGGCCGCAGGACGAGCGCCAGGACGAAGATGCCTGCCACCGACACCACGGCGGCGGCCAGGGCAAACGCATCGGGTGACACCCGGCGGCGCACGGATTCCACGGGGCCTCCTGGACAGGTGCACGCAGTATGCCAAGCTGAGGGCGGAGCGCGCGCCCGCCCGGCAGATGTTCGGGCCTGGTACGTTCGGACCACCCGTGCTCGTCCGGGGGCTTGCTACGCTGCACGTTCGTGAACTCCTCCGAGCCGGATGCATTCGTCGCGCCCACGGGGTCCTCCACCGCAGGCTCGTCCGCTGATGCTGTCAGCGCGCGGGCGCTCTGGCGCGGGGCGCCTGCGGGCAGCGTGGCCACGATCATCGCGGCGTACCTGGGTTCCAGGGTGCTGGTGATCCTTGCTGCCGTCGCCGCCGAGGGGATCATCCCGCGCAACCCGCGGCTCATCCCGGGGAGTGCCGGCCCGATCCTGACGAGCCTGACGAGCTGGGACGGATGGTGGTACCTGGGCATCGCGCGGACCGGCTACCACGCGGCGCCCGTCAGCGGCCAGTACCACGACTACGCCTTCTTCCCGCTGTATCCCGCGCTCGTGCGGCTGCTCTCGCTGGCCACTCCGGCGTTCGACGGCCTGATCGCGGTCCTGCTGTCTAACGTGCTGTTCCTGGTGGCTTTGTGGCTCCTCTACCAGCTGACCCGGGAGGTACTGGATGACGAGCGCGCACTCTGGTCGTGCGTCGTGCTGGCGGTCTTCCCGTTCAGCTGGGTCTTCTCGATGGCATACGGCGAGAGCCTGTTCCTGGCACTGAGTCTGGGATCGCTGCTGACGGCCGAGCGGGGCCGGGCAGGCTGGGCTTGCGTGCTGGCCTCGCTGGCGGGGCTGACGCGCCTGCCGGGAGTGCTGTTGCTTGTGCCCATCGCGCTCATCATCTGGCGCCGGACGCAGGATCGACGCGCGCTGGCGTGGCTGCTCGTCGTCCCGATCGGGGCGGCTCTCTTCGCCGTCTACGTCGGTCAGCTGACAGGCAGCCTCGGCGCCTACGGCGCGGCCCAGTCCGCCTGGGGACGCAGTGGCGCCGGCACCGCGGCGACCGGCGGGCAGAGCCTGGGCGCCAACCTCGACCCGATGCTGACCACCTTCCTCGTGACCCTGCTGCTCTACGTGTTCCTGCTCGTCTACCTGCGTCCCGACCGCATCCCGCTCGCGTACGCCCTGATCCCGATCCTCACGCTGGCGTCCGTGTTCGCCAGTGGCAACCTCCAGTCGATCGGGCGGCTCGGCATGATGGCCGTTCCCTACCTGTGGATCGTGGCGGGGCGGCGAAGCGCGTGGTTCCGTTCGGCATGGCCGGCGCTATCGGCGGGGCTGCTCGGCATCTTGAGCGTGGCGATCTTCGCGGGTTGGTACCAGCCGTGAACGCGGCCGTGTGCGCCCGGCTGGCGGGCCAGTCGACCAGGGACCACGAGCGATGACCGGCCGCGCCGACCGAGTGTATCCCGCAACCGCACATCGCCGGCGCAGTGCCGTCGAGGCCCTGCGCACCCCGGCCGTCCTCTTCGTCGTGGCGTTCGTGGCTCGCGCCGTGACGGCACTCCCCTTCTTCGCGCCCGGGTACCCCGACTCTGTCTACTACCTCGCGACCGCCCGCGAGCTGGCCGCGGGACACGGCTTCACCATCCCGTACATCTGGGCGTTCGTGGACACGGGCGGCCATCTGCCGGCCGTGGGCACCCTGCCGATCCCGTCCAACGCCCACTGGATGCCGCTCGCCTCGATCGTCGAGGTGCCGTTCATCTGGCTGCTGGGCCCCACGTACCTCGCCTCGTGCCTGCCGTTCTGGCTGCTGTCGGCGCTCGGCGCCTCAATCACCTACCAACTGGGGATGGATGCCGGACTCGGGCGTCGGACCTCGATCGCGGCCGGGTTGCTGATGGCGATGCCGGGTGCCGTGGCGCCGTACATGTCGCAGCCGGACAACTTCTCGCTCTTCATGGTGCTGGGCGTCGCGTCGATGTGGCTCTGCGTCCGGGGCGCGGCGGGCAACCGGTGGGCGTTCGCGCTGGGTGGCGTGTTCGTGGGGCTCGCGATGCTCGCCCGCACCGACGGGGTGCTGCTGGGGGTGCCGTTCATCGTCGCGTTCCTGGCGGAGCAGTGGCCACGATGGCGGGCGGCGTGGCAGGGACGCTCCCGGGCCACGTCGCCGGTGCCCGAGTCCAGCGCCGCCTCGGCGGTGTCGGCCCGCGGATCGTCAGCCCGCCCCCGGATCGGCTGGGTCGCGGCGATAACGTGCTTCGCGCTCT
>JAJYJR010000130.1 GCA_021789355.1 Chloroflexota bacterium
GTCGCGCTGGGCATCGTGGGCTCGTACCTCCTGGTCGCGGTCTACCTGTCCGAGCGGATCCGCCCGCACGTCAGCTACCAGTGGTGGCGGCGCTTCCACTACCTGAGCTTCGTCGCGTTCCTCCTCGCGCTCGTCCACGGCGTCGCGACGGGGAGTGACACCCGGGCGCCGTGGGCCATCCTGCTGTACGCAGGCAGCATCGTGCTCGTCGGCGCGCTGCTGGTGGCGCGGCTGTTCCCGGCGGAGGGCACCCGCCGCCACCCGCTGATCGCGGCCGTCTGTGGCTCGGCCCTGGTCTACGGGATCGTCTGGGCCAGCGCGGGGCCCCTGCAGCCCGGCTGGAACGTGATCGCCAACGACGGACGGGGCTCGGGAGCGACGCCCCAGACGCTCGCGGCCCTCGGGATTGCCACGACCGGCGGAGGCCCGGGCAACGCGGCAGCGGCGGGCACCGGCGGGGGACCGGCTACCACCTCGTCGCCGGCCACGACGCCGGGTCCGGTGCAGGCTTCGTTCCAGGCGCGCGTGTACGGGGGTGACGGCAACGCCGTGCTCCTGTACGGGCAGCTCGAGGGCGCGGCCGGCAACCAGTTCCAGCTGCAACTGAACGGAACGGGGTCAGGTGCGCTGGGCCAGGTGCAGTTGCAGGGGTCGGACGGGCGCACCTGCTCCGGACCCGTGACCCAGATTGGCAATACCAGCATCACGGCCACGTGCGCGACCGGTGACGGTGCCTCGTGGACGCTGCGGCTGGTGATCGGGTCGGTGGAGCGACGGGGCGTGACGGGAACCTTGATCGCGACCCCCGGCGGATCGGCACAGCGGGGATCCGGCGGGCCGGTCGGCGGCCTCTGACCGTTCGGCGGCCTCTGACCGGTCGGCGGCCTCTGACCGTTCGGCCGCCTCTGACCCTGACCGGCCCGGCGGGACGGCCGCGCGGCTGGCTCAGGCCCGACCGACCCGCACCAGGTCCCACGTGTCGGCGATCGCGGCGGGGAGGAGTTCGCCGCGGTGCGCCGGGCAGGCCTGGGCGGGATCGGAGGGATTGCCGCGACCGAGGCGGGCCGCCTGCGCATGACCCCGACGGACGACCGGGAGGAGGAGAACCGGTGATCGGGGCATGGGCGTGAGCGGGATCGCTTCGGTCATGGCACTCGGGCTTGGAGAAGGCTCCATCGAGCCGAGGAGGCTCCGACGGCCGGTCCGTCGGTGGACGCCCCTCGTTCGTCTCACGACCCGGAAGCTATCGCTCAGACCTGAAGTAACCCTGAAATCACGGCTGGCGCGCGGGCGCTGACACCCGACCGCAATTGCCACGGGGCCGGCCGCGAGAGCACTGCAATCCGGACGCGGCAGGGCCGGGCGGCCCGGTGCACGGGCGGTGCGAATGGCCCATCCCCGCGCCAAATGGCCCAGCGCGCTGTGCGAACAAACGCCCAACCCAGCGTGACTCTTGGCCGTCTCGCCGGTCACCCCGCCCCACCGACCATGACGGCAGGAAGGACGGGACGCATCCGGCGGACCACGGAAGGACGGCCAGCGGAGTCCCGACAAGGAGACACGATGAACAGCTCGTACGGCAAGGCCACAGCGATCATGCGGATCGCCCTGGGCTTCGGCTTCCTCTATGCCGGCCTGGAAAAGGCCCTCGACCTCTCCGGCGGTGGCCCCTTCTCGGCAGCGGGCTTCCTGAAGTTCGCCACCCTCGGGACGCTCCCGGGATCGAACCCCAAGGTGGTCGTAAACCCCACCCACGACCTGTGGGTGTCGCTGGCCAGCAACGGGGCGCTGATGCCGGTCATCAACACCCTCGTGGTGTTGGGCGAGATCGGTATCGGCCTTGCCCTGGTCCTGGGCCTGGCGACCCGCTTCGCCGGCGTCATGGGCGCCCTGCTCACGGGGCTCTTCTTCGTCGCGTCGTGGAGCTTCGCCAACGGCGTCATCAACCAGCAGTTCCTGTACGCGGCCCTGTCGCTCTACCTCGCGTTCGTGGGAGCCGGTGCGGTCTGGGGGCTCGATGGAGTCCTCGCCCGGACGCAGCTGCTCGCCAAGACCCCGCTGCGCGTGTTCGTGGCCTGATCACCGTCGTCCGGGTCCGTCCGGCCCACTGGGTGCGGGCCTGACGGGCGGGCCGATCCTCCGGCCCTTCCACGGACGATCGCCCAGCCCGTCAGACAGAAACCGCCGGGGCGCGAGCTCAGGCGGTTTCTGGATTCCGGCGCCGGGATCCGGGCCGACATGGACGGATTCAGGACACGTTCAGGGGCACCTGCGAGGCTGATCGCAGGATCGGAGGCGGCCCAGAGCTTGCCGTTCCCGCCGAATGTACAGGGAGCCACGATACGCATGCACGACGACACATCGGACGCGAGCCCGTCCCGGCGGGCTCGCATCCCGTTCATCGCAGCCGCGCTTGCCGCCCTCCTCGGCATCGGCGCGTTCGGCGTTGCGATCGCCTCGGGCGGCCAGTCCTTGCCGGCCGGCGCGGCGATACCGCTCGTCTCCACCGCGACGCAGGCGCCTTCGGGCGGATGGTCCGGTCCGGCGGCCGGGATCGGTCAGCGCGGCCCGGGCTGGATGGGCCCCCGGGGCGGCCGCCCTGGGGGCGGCCCGATGGCGGGTGACATCACGATCACGGCCATCAACGGGACGCAGCTGTCGCTGAAGACCGCGGACGGCTGGACGCGCACGATCGACGCCAGCGGCGCGACCGTGACGCGCGGCGGCCAGACCGTGGCCCTGGCGACCCTGCAGGTGGGCGACCAGATCACGTTCCGCGAGACTCGGCAGGCCGACGGCACCTTCAAGATCGACTCGATCGGCGTCATGCAGCCACGCGTCGCCGGGACGGTGAGCGCGGTCGGCGACACGACCATCACGATCTCCCAGCCCGATGGCACGTCGCGGACCGTCCAGCTGACCTCCGCCACGACCTACGCGCTGGCCGGGCAACCGGCGACGAAGAGCGCCGTCACCGTGGGTGCGCAGGTCGCCGTCGAGGGCACCGTCGCGACGGCCGGGACGTTCACCGCCTCGGCGGTCCAGGTGATGCCGGCACGCGTGGCCGGCATAGTGTCCGCGAAGACGTCGACCACCATCACCGTCACGGATCGTGGCGGCAAGTCGGTGACCATCGATGTCGGGGCCTCCACCACGTACCAGGTCAGCGGCACCAGCAGCCCGACGATCGCCGACGTCACGGTGGGCGCAACGATCGAGGCCCAGGGCACCCGCAACGCCGACGGCTCGCTCACCGCCTCCGTGGTGCGCGTCCTGCCGGCGGGCCAGCTGGGTCGCGGGCCGATGGGCGGATGGGGCATGCGCGGCATGTGGGGCGGCCCGCCCAACGGCCAGGCGCCCGTGACGCCGCCGGCCGGCTCCGGCTCGAACAACGGCGCCAGCGGCGCCTGAACCGTACGCCGCCGGAATCGCCGCGGAGGTCCGTGGCGAACGGCTGCGGGAACCACCCGCACGCAGGGACGCGGCCGGGAACTCCGGCCGCGTCCGGCTGCCGGCCCCGGCGGTAGCATCCCGTTCGTGACTGCACTCGCCCTCCGATCCGACCCGGGCGCCTCGGCCCCCACGGTGGCCCGGCACGGATCGTGGGTGCCGGCGCGCGGCGGTCTCCACGGGGGCGCCTGGGCGGCGGAGCTCATCGGGACGGCGATCCTCGTGTTCGGGGGCCTGAGCGCGGTCGTGCTCGATTTCGGCGCCGGTTCGCCGGTCGCGGCGGCCATGCCCGGCGTCTCGATCAGGCTGCTCCTGACGGGGGCACTTTTCGCCGGTACCGGCGCCATCGTGACCGTGTCCCCCCTCGGTCGTCGCAGCGGCGCCCACCTCAACCCGGCGGTGACGCTGGCCTTCTGGTTGACCGGACACGTGCATCCCCACGACCTCGCCGGCTACGTCGGCGGGCAACTCGTCGGCGCGCTCGTCGGAGCCGCTGCGCTGGTCGTGGTCTGGGGGCGCGCGGCCGCCTCGGTGCATGACGGCGTGACCCAGCCGGGGACAGGCGTTGGCCAGCCTGAGGCGGCTGGCATCGAGGCGCTCATGACCGCCGCGCTGGTGCTCACGATCCTGCTGTTCGTGTCGGACGCCCGCACGATGCGGTGGACACCGGCCGCGGTCTGGGCGGTGGTCACGCTCCTCGTCTGGCAGGGTGCGCCGTTCACGGGGACCAGCCTGAACCCTGCGCGGAGCCTGGGACCCGCGCTGGTCGGCGCGAACGTCCACGCGCTGTGGGTGTACCTCGTCGGACCGCCGGCGGGGGCCGTGCTCGCGGTCGTGGTCCAGCGGCTGGTGCTGCCGGGCGTGGTCCCGCTCACGGCCAAGCTCTTCCACGTGGCCGGCGACCGGCCCACCACCCTGGGGCACTTTCCGGGGGCCGTCGGCGGGGGCGCCGCCGGCAAGGGAGTCGCCGGCGGGGGAGTCGCCGGAGGGGGAGTCGCCTGACGCGGAGCCACGTGGACACGAGTCGGCGCGCCCGCTGAGACGGGGCACCTCCCACCCGAGGCGTCAGCAGATCAGGTCGGCGTCCGGGCCACCGGGTGCGCCTGGCGACGCAGCATCAGCGGCGGCCGCGGCGTAGCCTCGGAGAACGGCGTCGACCACACGCTCCGCGAAGTCGCGGGTCAGCTCGCCGCCGAACATCAGGCGGAAGTAGACCGGCCCCACCAGCAGCTCGGTGGCCACGTCGACGTCCGCGTCGGCGCGCAGGTCGCCCCGCCTGATCCCGCGCCAGATTGCCCGTCGCACCTCGTCCCGGCGCCCCTGCACCACGCTGGCTCTGAAGTGATCCCCGAGGAGCGGGTTCATGGCGATCTGCGAGAGCAGGGCCGCGATCACCGGCCCGAAGGGTGTGTCGTTCACCGCCCGCATCGCGTTCAGAGTGGCGGCCAGCAGTTCCTCGCGCGTGTCGCCCGTCTCGGCGATCACGATATGGGGAGAGGCGAGCTCCTCGAGCACCGCGAGCGACAGCTCCTCCTTGGAATCCCAGCGCCGGTAGATCGTGGCTTTTCCGACGCCCGCCCGGATCGCGACGTGCTCCAGCCGCAGGCCGGCGAACCCCTCGCTGATCAGCAGCTCCCGGGCGGCATCGAGGATGGCCCGCTGGACGCGGTCGCTGCGAGGCCGTCCCCTGCGCGGCGTGCCCCTGGGTGAGCCCGGCGACGAGTTCCGGAACGGAGCGTCTTGCATATCCGTCGTCACGGCGATAGGATACGCAACGGATCGTATCGTCACAAGGTGACTTCTCAATGACCGACAACTACCACGTTCTCGCCTCCATCGAAGCGGCGCAGCACGACACGCCGTTCTGTCACTGCGGAGCCCCCGCCCTGCTGGTCGGGCGCGACCGCGGCGTGTGGCTCGAATGCTCGACGCTCGGGGAGCACAGGTCGGCGCTGCGCCGGCTGCTCGCGCTCGATCTCGCGGCGGGTCACACCCGCCGGCTCGTGGTCGACCTGGCGGCCGACGACGCGGCGGGGCTCGAGTCGGCCGCCTGAGCCGGCCTGAGGCGATGGCGAACTGACGCCGCGGCGATCCCGGCCGGGCTTCGAGACTAGCCGCCCGGCCGCAGGTCGACGCTGAAGTCGAGGTGCGCGCGGAGCATGGCCAGGGCATCGCTCCAGAGCGCGATCGCCTCCGCCCAGGCGTCGATCGCACCCGGGAGTTCGAGGAGGAAGGGACCGTCCTCGAGCTCGATGTGGGTTCCGTACCCCGCCGGGCCGATCGCCACCTGGACGGTGGTGACCAGGGACTCGTCCGGGAGCCACGGCCGGTGGAACGCGAACCGCGAGTCGGGCTCCGCCCGCGTCACCTCCCACCAGACGCGCCGGTCCGGCCAGGCCAGCACGGACCGCGATCCGACCGCCAGGCCGCCCTCGATCTGGACGGGAAACCACCGCGCGAGCTCCTCCGGGTCGGCCCAGGCGCGGAACACCCGCTGCGGAGGGGCGTTGAGCCGGCGGCGCAGGCGCACCCAGCGCCGCAGGTCGGTCCCGGGCGGAAGCCGCGGTTCGTCCTCTGCCATGCGGTCCCCCTGTTCAGGCCAGGGTCGGATCCGGCGTCACGGCCGGTCGATCCCTTCCTCGTCCAGCAGCCTCGCCCGAAGGGCCACGCGCTGCTCCTCGATCCACGCGGCCAGGACCCGCCGGCGATGCGCGTACCAGTCTGCGCCGGCCCAGCCACACGAGCAACGCATGACAGGGCCCGGCGGGACCCGAAGAAGGTGGCTGGCCAGGAAGGCCACCTCCGCGCGCTCAGACGTCAGACGGATCAGCACTGGACGCCAACCTCGGCGCAAGTGTGGTCG
Organism: Chloroflexota bacterium; assembly: GCA_021789355.1. The sequence goes on from JAJYJR010000130.1 coordinate 6,314, forward strand.
CGCCGTACCCCGCGTGCAAGGGCCGAGCCGCCCCGGCGGCACCCAGGGGTTCGAATTCTCACGGCCGGCCCCAGGACGGCCACGCGCGACGTGCGGCAGGCCTGGAGGGTCAGTGGTACCGAAACTCGGGTTGCAGCCGGGCGAGCTGGTCGCGCAGGAGTCCGGCGCCGAGCTCCTCGGCGACCGCCGTCGCCAGGAGCGCAGCCACGCGCTCGTCCACCCTCGCGCGGCGCAGGCGAGCGGCCAGATTGGGCGGTTCGGGGCGTGCGGTGTCCATGGCGCCTACCTCGGGCTGAATGGCCCGGGGAAACGCAGTCCCCGGGCGACCATGATGGCGGCGCCCACCGACACGAACACGACGGTCGGGCCACCCCACAGGACGAACGGCGTTGGCATGGGAGCGTCTCTTCAAGCGGCCGGACGGTCTCGCCAGTCGGTCCGCGCGGTCCCGGCGGCTGCCGCGTGGGCCGCGCCTCGTCGCTTCCCGCGACCGTGTCGCATGGTCATCGGCCGATAGCCACGCCGGAAAGAGTCGTTGCGCCCGAAACGGACGACCGGATGGCGCGATCGGCTACGCTGCGCCCGTGCGCGCCGGATCGCTCCGCATCTTCCGCATCGCCGGCATCGACGTGTATGTCCACGTCAGCTGGCTGGTGATCTTCGCGCTGGTGACGTGGTCGCTCGCCGTGGGCTACTACCCGCCCCTGTTGCCGGACCTCACGGCCGCCCAGGCCTGGACGCTCGGTGCGATCTCGACGATCCTGCTCTTCGCCTCCGTCCTGGTGCACGAGCTGGCGCACTCGCTCGTCGCGCGGACGCGGGGCATGCAGGCCGCCTCGATCACGCTCTTCATCTTCGGGGGCATCTCCAGCCTGACCAGCGATGCCCCCCGCGCCTCGACCGAATTCCTGGTCGCGATCGTGGGGCCGCTGACCAGCCTGCTGCTGGCGGGCGCCTGCTTCCTCGTCGCCGCGGCGGTCGGCGACCCGCGCGTGGTCGCCCTGTTCCGCTACCTCGCCCTCATCAACGCACTGCTCGGAGGCTTCAACCTGATCCCCGGCTTCCCCCTGGATGGGGGCCGCGTGCTGCGTGCCGTCGTGTGGCAGCTCACCGGCAGCATGCGCCGGGGTCTCGAGGTGGCGGTGGGCGCCGGACAGCTGGTGGGCTACGTCTTCATGGTCCTGGGCGTCCTCCTGGTCCTCAGCGGCAACGCGTTCAACGGGATCTGGATCGCGGTCATCGGCTGGTTCCTGCAGGGGGCGGGCGCCGCGCAGCTCCGGCAGGTGCGCTCCGAAGAGCGCCTGACGGGCGTGTCGGTCCGCGACGTCATGCGCCCCGACACGAGCGCGATCGAGCCCAACGCCTCGGTCGAGGACCTGGTCGAGGGGTACCTGGTGCCGGGCAACCGGCGCGCCGTTCCAGTCGTCGCCGGGGACCGCCTCGTGGGGATGGTCACGCTCGGCGACATCCAGGCGATCGCGCCGCAGGCGCGCGCGTCCACCCGCGTGGTCGACGTCATGGGTGGCCGTACGGGTGTTACCTCCGTGGGGCCGGATACCCCGCTGGCCGCAGCGCTGGAGGCCATGCTCGCGGGCGACTTCGAGCAGCTGCCGGTGCTGGAAGACGGGCGGCTCATCGGTGTGCTCGGCCGGGCGGACATCATCCGGCAGATCCAGCTGCGCGAGGCGCTGCACCTCGAGTAGCCATGGCCGGTCGCTGTCCCGGTTCAGGCCGCCGCGGCGCTGACCAGGAGGCGGCCGAGGATGCGGCGCGGCAAGCCGGGTCGACTCGGCCCCGCGAGCTCGGCGGCCATCCTTCGACGGGCCGGGTACCTGGCCATCCGCTCCCCGTCGGCCCACGCTGCGCCCAGGAAGCGCGGAATGATCAGGGCATGATCCGGACCTCCGCCTTGACCTCCACGGGGAGGTTGAACGGCAGCTCGGCCATGCCGACGGCGGAGCGGGCGTGCGCGCCGACCACGCGCGCGGGCGTGAAGGGTAGCCGGACCCCGGGTGGCGCCTGGGCCGGCTCTGGAAGCTCGAGATCCGGCTCCCGCAGCCTGCTGGTCGCCCAGGGCTCGGGCAACTCGAGGCTCCCAGGCAGCTCGCGCCCGGCGAGATCAGGATCGGTCGGCACCAAGCGTGATGGCCCCTGGCGTTTCGTCGAGAGGCCATCAATGCGTGTTGCGTGAGGCGGGCTACTTGCCCTTCTTGCCTGCCTTCTTCTCCGGCTTCGCCTTCTTGTCCGGCTTCGCCTTCTTGTCCTTGGCCATCGCGGGTCTCCTTCGAGCAGGTTGACGGCGCACAGGCTAGAGCATCGGTGGGCCCTTCTCGTGCCGCACGTGCAGCATGCCGTCACGATGGTCTCCGACCCGGATGGCCGAGACCTCGCCGACGCGCAGGCCCGCGTCGAGCATGATCGCGAGGCCAGGTGCAGGGCGCCTTACCGCTTGGCCACTCGCCAGTGCCTCGTGCTCAGGTGCCCTGCCGCCCCTGCGCCTGGAGTTTCGCCCAGGTGTCCTTCAGCGTGAGTGTCCGGTTGAAGACCGGGTGGCCGCGCGTCGAATCGGCGTCGCGGCAGAAATAGCCGAGCCGCTCGAACTGCACCGTCTCACCCGCCGGCAGGTCGCCGAGGGCCGGCTCCAGGAGGCAGCCCTGGAGCACCTCCTCGGAATCCGGGTTCAGGTCCGCGAAGAGGTCGCCGCCGTCCGCTCCGGGGTCCGGCCGGCTGAAGAGGTGGTCGTACAGCCGTACCTCGGAGGGCATCGCGTGATCGGCCGAGATCCAGTGGAGGGTCGCCTTCGGCCGGCGGCCGTCCGGCGCGTCGCCGCCACGGGTGGCCGGGTCATAGGTGCACCGCAACTCCACGACGTCCCCTGCCGCGTCCTTCACGATGTCGCGGCAGGTCACGAAGTACGCAGACCGCAGTCGCACCTCGCGGCCCGGGGCCATGCGGAAGAACTTTGCCGGAGGATCCTCCATGAAGTCGTCGCGCTCGATCCACAGCTCGTGCGTGAAGGGCACCTTGCGACTCCCGGCCGACGGGTCCTCCGGGTTGTTGACGACGTCCATCTCCTCGACCCGCCCCTCGGGGTAGTTCTCGATGACCACCTTGAGCGGCCGCAGGACGGCGAAGCGCCGCGGAGCCTTCCGGTTGAGGACGTCGCGCACCGCGTGCTCGAGCATGCCCACCTCGACGACGCTGTCGCTCTTCGCCACTCCGATCATCGCGGCGAAGTCACGGATGCCCTCGGCGGGGAAGCCGCGCCGCCGCAGGCCCGAGATGGTGGGCATCCGCGGATCGTCCCAGCCGCGCACGTGCCCCTCGTGGACGAGACGCAGGAGAACGCGCTTGGAGAGCACGGTGTACGTGAGGTTGAGCCGCGCGAACTCGTACTGCCGGGGGCGTGAGGGCACCGGAAGGTTCTCGATGAGCCAGTCGTAGAGCGGCCGGTGGGCCTCGAACTCCAGGGTGCAGATGGAGTGCGTGATCCCCTCGATCGCGTCGGACTGGCCGTGCGCGAAGTCGTACGTCGGGTAGACGCACCACGCGTCACCGGTGCGCGGATGCGCGGCATGCACGATCCGGTACAGCACCGGGTCCCGCAGGTTGATGTTCGGAGATGCCATGTCGATCCTGGCGCGCAGCACCCGCGCGCCGTTGGGGAACTCGCCCTTCCGCATCCGTTCGAACAGCTCGAGGCTCTCCTCGACGGGCCGGTTACGCCAGGGGCTGTTCCGGCCGGGTTCGGTGAGCGTGCCGCGGTGCGCTCGGATCTCGTCGGCCGAGAGGTCGTCCACGTAGGCCTTGCCGGCCCGGATCAGGTGGAGGGCCCAGTCGTAGAGCTGCTCGAAGTAGTCGGACGCGAAGTAGAGGTGCCCGCCCCAGTCGAACCCGAGCCAGCGCACGTCCGCCTGGATCGCGTCGATGTACTCCTGCTCCTCCTTGACGGGGTTCGTGTCGTCGAAGCGCAGGTGACAGCGGCCGCCGAACTCGCGCGCGATGCCGAAGTTGAGGCAGATCGACTTGGCGTGACCGATGTGCAGGTAGCCGTTCGGCTCCGGTGGGAATCGGGTGACGATCGTCTCGTGCCTGCCGTCCCGCACGTCGGCGGCCACGATCTCACGGATGAAATCGCCTCGTTCCGGCGAGGTTGATGTCCGAACCGAATCCACGGGATGCTCACCGATCGCGGCGGGGCGCGACCGGCGTCCTCACCGTCGTGGCCACACGACCGAGGCTAACACAGGGCCGGGTCATGCCCTCAGCGCGATGCGACGTACCGGAGGAGCCCCGCGGCGAGCACGACGACGCCGGCGCCGGCCAGCGGCAGTCGTCCGGCCACGAGGCCCACGGCCAGGATGACGATGCCGATCACGGCGTACAGCCAGACCGGAAGCCGCACCAGCTGCATCGACGTTTCCCTTTCGTTACGAAGGCCTGCCCCACGGGGCGGGACCGTCCAAGGCGGGGCGACCTCGCAGGCGATCGCAGCAGCGCTCGGAGGACCGGAGGACGACTGACTGAGCCACGGCTCCCGCCCGACAGGGCTCGCTCGTGCTCAGAGAGGTGGCTGGCGAGGAAGGATTCGAACCTTCAATCCCCTGATCCAGAGTCAGGTGCCTTACCGTTAGGCCACTCGCCACCGCAAGCGTCCGGATGATACCGCAGCTGGCGGGCGGGTCGACGCCACCACGGTGGCCGGCGCGCCGGTGGGCGTGCACCGCCGGAGTATCGTTGATG
>JAJYJR010000131.1 GCA_021789355.1 Chloroflexota bacterium
GGGCCAGGGCAGGGTCGTTCGTGAGCACCATGCCGCCCTCGCCGGTGGTGATCTGGTGCGCGGGGTAGAAGGACAGCGTGGCCAGGTGGCCGAAGGTCCCCGTCAGCCGGTCGCGGTGGCGCGAGCCCAGCGCGTCGCAGTTGTCCTCGATGAGCCACAGGTCGTGCCGCTGGACCAGCTCCATCACGGCGTCGAGGTCGTACGGCACGCCGAGCGTGTGCGCCAGCATGATCGCGCGGGTGCGCGGCGTCACGGCCGCCCGAAGCTGCTCGGGGTCGGCGTTGTAGTCGCCCAGCCGGACGTCCACGAACACCGGCACCAGGCGGTTCTGCACGATCGGGGCCACGGTGCTGGGGAAGCCCGCCGCGACCGTGATGACCTCGTCGCCGGGCCTGAGGCGGCGCTCGCCGAGCCTGGGAGAGGTGAGGGCGGTCAGGGCCACCAGGTTCGCCGAGGACCCCGAGTTGACGAACAGCGCGTCGGAGAGCCCGAGGTAGTCCGCGACCCCGGCCTCGAACGCCTCGGTGAAGCGGCTCTCGGTCAGGTAGAAGTCGAGGCTCGAATCGACCAGGTTGCGCAGCTCCTCCTCCCCGAATACGCGGCCGGCGTAACGCACGGGGTCGCGGCCCGAGTCGAACGGGGGCGGCACGTGGCGCTCGCGGTAGTACCGGCTGACGAGCTCGAGGATCTGGGCGCGAAGGTCGGACGTCTTGGTCCGGGTCTCGCTCATCCGACCGAGCCTCCCACGGCGGCGGCCGCCCAGGGCAGCCCGGCGGTGTTCGCCGCCTCCTGGTACGCCCCAAGCTGCCGGCCGACCAGGTCGCGGGCTCGGCCGGGCGAGCGGTAGTACTCGCGATACCAGGAGGCCGTCTGGCGCACCGCCGTCTGCGCGTCCCAGACCGGCGACCAGCCGAGCTGGTGCCGCGCCTTGGCGCTGTCGAGGCTCAGCCCATGGGCCTCATGGGGCTGCGGTGCGACGTCGGCCGGCGTGGTCCAGGAGCCAGAACCCCACGCCTCCACGAACCGCTCGACCACCCAGCGCACCGGCCGGTCCGCATCGTGGTCGGCAGGGCCGAAGTTCCACGCCCCTTCGTAGCGGCGGCCATCGCGCAGCATGAGGGCCGCGAGCCAGAGGTACCCGGAGAGCGGCTCGAGGACGTGCTGCCAGGGCCGGACGGCGTCGGGGTTCCGGACGACGACGGGCTCGCCGGCCGCCAGGGCCCGCACGCAATCCGGGATGATGCGGTCGGCGGCCCAGTCGCCTCCGCCGATGACGTTGCCGGCGCGCACGGAGGCCACCGTCGCAGCCTCGGCACCGCCCGCGAAGAAGCTCTCGCGGTAGGCCGCGGTGACCAGCTCGGCGCAGCCCTTGCTGGCGCTGTATGGGTCGCGGCCGCCCATGGCGTCGCTCTCGCGGAACGCGCGGCCGTCCTCGAAGTTCTGGTAGCACTTGTCGCTGGTGACGATGACGAGCGCGCGCACAGAAGGGCAGGCGCGCGCCGCGTCCAGCACATTGGCGGTGCCCATCACGTTGGTCTCGAAGGTCTCGTGCGGCTCGGCGTATGCCCGGCGGACGATCGCCTGTGCGGCCAGGTGGAAGATCACGGAAGGCCGCGCGACCTGCACCTCGGCCACCAGGCGGTCGCGATCGCGGACATCGGCGACGACATGCCGCACGCGATTGCCGAGCTCGAGCGCGTCGAACAGGTTGGGCTGTGTCGGCGGTTCCAGGGCGTAGCCGGTCACGTTCGCGCCCAGGGTCCGGAGCCACTCGGAGAGCCACGCGCCCTTGAACCCGGTGTGCCCGGTGATGAAGACGCTGCGGTCGGCGTAGCTCTCAGGCAGGGTCATGTGCCCGTCTCAGTGCGGGTGACCGAACCACCCCTGGTCCAGACTGCCCACGGCGCGTCGCCGGAGGCCCACAGGGACTCGAGCACGCGAACGTCGCGCAGGGCGTCCATGGGCTGCCAGAAGCCGCGATGGCGGAACGCCCGCAGCTCGCCGTCGGCCGCCAGGCTCTCGAGCGGCTCGCGTTCGAAGGGCTGGTCGTCTCCCTCGAGACGGTCCAGCACCCCCGGCTCGAGCACGAAGTAGCCGCCGTTGACCCAGGCGTTGTCGCCCACGGGCTTCTCGTGGAAGGAGCGCACGGCCGGCGCCGGGACCGGCTCCTCGTCCTGGTCCTCCTCGATCTGCAGCGCGCCGAAGCGCCCCAGCGGCTGGACGGCCGTGATGGTCGCGAGCCTGCCGTGGGCCCGGTGGAACGCGAGCAGCTTCGCGATGTCCACGTCGGCGACGCCGTCGCCGTAGGTCAGCATGAACGTGTCGTCGCGCACGTAGGGGGCGACCCGCCTGATGCGGCCGCCGGTCTGCGTGTCGGCCCCCGTGTCCACCAGCGTCACGCGCCAGGGTTCGGCGGCGTTCTGGTGGATCTCCATCGAGTTGTCGCGCATGTCGAACGTCACGTCGGACATGTGCAGGAAGTAGTTCGAGAAGTACTCCTTGATGACGTAGCCCTTGTAGCCGAGGCAAACCACGAAGTCGCTGAACCCGTAGTGGCTGTAGGACTTCATGATGTGCCAGAGGATCGGCCGCTCGCCGATCTCCACCATGGGCTTGGGCCGGGAGGCGGTCTCTTCCGACAGCCGTGTGCCGAGTCCGCCGGCCAGGATGACGACCTTCACGACGCGCTCGCTTCCTGAGACGACGATCCCTGCACGATGGCCGAAGTGTATTCGCGGCCAGCAAGGGGCTTCCTCGCCGCGATGGTCCCGGGAGGCGTAGGACATCCGGACGTCGTGGAGCCGTAGAGGTACAGGGGCTCCTCGGGTCCGAAGAACAGGTACTGCCGGTAGGCCGAGCGGTCCTCGCGCAGGAGCGTGAACCCGGCCGGCTGCAGCGGGCTGTTCGAGACGACGGCGCAGGGGCGATGCGTCAGCAGCGCGTCGTCGTACCAGGTGAGGCCGTAGTCCGCCCAGCGCGAATTGCCGATCCCGCTTGCGTGATAGCCCACCCACTCGTACCCGGCATCGACCGTTCCGGCGTCGTAGCCCATCCCCACCGCCGCCTCCCCCGCCCGCCAGCGTGCAGCGTCGTAGGCGAACGCATTGGCGGCGATCACGAAGGCCGACACCGCCAGCCACGCCAGGGCGGCGTGCGAGAACGCGTGGCGCCGACCGAGCCGGATGGGCCGCGCGGGTCCCCGCAGCAGGAGGATCGCGGCCGGCGCCACCATGGGGTAGAGGTACCGGTCTTGCGGGTACGTCATCGCGGTGACGACGGCAAGTTCCACCGCGTACGCGACGAGAAACAGGAAGAGGGCGCCGTCGCGGCTCCGAACGAGTCGAATCGCCCGCGCCACGGCGGTTGACAACGAGGTGATCCGGGCAAGGTTGCGCTGGCCCCACCTGAGGACCAGCGCCGCGAGAAGGATTGCCGAAAACAGGGCTACTTGCTCGGAAAGCCCCCAAGCGAGCCGGCCAATGACCGGGACGCGCGTTCCGCTCAGGAGTGCGTCGCCCACGAGCCCCTCCGACATCCAGAGTTGCCCGACAAGCGGCTCGATGGGCGGGGCAAACGCCAGGCAGACAAGCGCCGCGCCTGCGATGACCTGCTGGGAGTGCAGCGTGGGCATACGTCGTCCCAGGCCGAGCAGGATCGCAGGCAGAAGGACGGCTGCGAGGGTTGCGAAGGCCTGCCCATCGTGGGCCAGCCACAAGAGCTGCGGTGCCAGGGGTATCTCGGAGCCTGATAACGAACGGGCCACCAGGATGACGCACGCCACGGCAACGGCGAAGACGCCCGACACGACGGCGAGCCACACTCGCTCCTGCGGGCGGCTCCGTGCCCAGGCGACGACCAGGATCGCGGCCGGCGCCGCGATGGCGAATTCCCGGATGGTCACAGCCAGGAGACCGACCCCGAGAGACGCGACCAGGGTCGCTCGTCGGCCCTCACCTTGCAGCCACCGGGTTCCCACGAGCAGGCACAGCGTGATGAGGGCGAAGGTCGGGACGTCGGTCATGAACGTCGCCGCTTCGCGGGCAAAGCCCGGGAAGGCCTCCACGGAGAGAACCACCATCGCCGCCGAGCCGAACCCGACAAACCGTCGGGCCAGCAGGTACGTGGATGCGAGGCCAGTCCCCGCCATGATCAACCCGAACGCAGTGAACGCCCAGGTATTGCCGCGGGATAGCCACAGCAGCGGCTGTACGAGCACCAACTGCCCGATGGATGCCGCAGTGTGCGCCGGCATGGCAATCGCGCCGGTGCGGAAGAGGCTATCGGCGCCCCGGATGTAGACCCAGTCGTCAGTGCTGGGAATCCCGATCGCGCCGGCTGCGGCCGACAGCAGGAGGGGGACGCCAACGCCTGCCACGACCAGGGTTGCCAGAGCAGCCGCGTCCCGGCGACCGATGCGTCCAGGCACGGCGATCGGCGTCACGGCACCCTGAGCAACTCGAAGCTGCCACTCGTGGCGATCGGCACCGCCGCGGGCACCAGGGTGTTCGGATGCAGCGCGTCGGCGTAGATGTAGTCGATGCCGTGATCCTTCAGGAAGGCTGCGACGGCTGCCGACGACGGGTGGGCCGTCGCGTTCGGATACAGGACGTGCTGCGGAGCCCGAGCGAAGGCAGCGTTCGGTGTCTGCGCCGACCGCTGCGCGCCACTCAGCGCACCGAAGACGTCTGCCTCGAAACACATCGGCACGATGCCCCGCCCGGTGTGTGCGTCGATCGCGAGCAGGTTCGGAGTCGCGAATGAGACTTCGCCGAAAGGACGGCACGCGTACGCAAGCTCGGCGCCTGCCGGGAGAGCCTTGATGGCCGCCAGAATCTCCAGAGGAACCCCCGATTGCGTATCCGGCCCATTGCCCTGCAACCCGATGATGCCAATCCCAACCCCGAGCTCCATCTGCGCGACGCAGAACATCAGCACCGCGGCGCCGAGGCGCGCATGTCCGATCCTGCGTAGCCGCATCCAGATCGACCAGACGGCAATGGCTGCTACCGGCGTCGCGAAGATCGCGATGCCTCCGAGGAAGAAGTAGAACATGTTGAAGTCACCGAGCCGCGCGCCCCATGCGACAGCGCCAGCGACCAGGAGCATCATCGTGCCAAGGTAGATGTCGGCACGGGCCGGCTCTTCCTTCCGTGCAGCCAACCAGGCGACGGGGATTGCGAAGAATGCCCCTGCACCGAGGGTTGTGACGGCTATCGAACCGCTCCACGCAGTGTTGAACGGCGACACGGTTGTTGACGACGCGCCGCCCAGGCCATGACCTGTGATCAAGCCCCAGCTCACGGTTGCCAGTAGAACGAGCGCTGTTGCGGCGACAGTGCGTCGCCAGATCGGCGGTACGTACGGCAAGCGGCGCATCGCGATCCCTGACTGAGCGATTCGGATGGTCCAGACGCTGCCCACACCGACGAGACCCAGCAGCGCGATCACGACGTGGGCGGGCAGGATGAACGCGGCGGCGCTGCCGGCGAAGCCCCCGAGCGCCCAGGAGGGCCCGCGCGTGCCCAGCACCGCGAGGCCGTACAGCGCGAGCAGGGCCGCCACCGCTGCCAGACCGTAGTTGATGATCCCATGGATCATCCCGACCAGCAGTGAACTGAAGAAGGGGCCCGGTATCAGCGAGATAGGCGCAAGAAACAGGCACGCGAGGAACCCGAACAGGTAGGCTCGCGGCGTAGTTGATCCGGTCATGCGGCGCACGAGCGTGCCGGTCAGAGCGGCCGCGGCAAGCAAGAGCGCAGGAAGCACGACGATGTAGCGGGCGGCGAGCGGTGCCGTCCCGAAGGTCGTGATGACCGCCGCCGCGAGCCACAGCTCGCCCCAGTGGTACCACGTCTGCGCCGGCAGCCCCGGCAGGTCGGTGAACCCGGAAGGCGACGTTGTCGTCTCGGTTCCGGTTGCGGCGAGGTCTCTTCCGAGGATCGCGTAGAACGCCGCGTCTCTGAACTGGAGGGGCTGCACACCGTCCCGTGGGCTCAGCGCCATCGTTGACGCATTGAGCAACGCAACCGCGACGACGAACACAGCGCCGGCCAGGACCGTCACGATCATGGAACGGCGACCGTGTGACTGCGTGGGGATGGCCTCGCCGGCGACTGGCGCCGAAGCACCGGCGACTGGCGCCGAAGCACCGGCGACTGGCGCATCGCCAGTTGCGCGGCGTCGTGCCCGACCTGCCACGGCCAGTGCCAGGGCGATGGCGAAGCCAACCGCCACCGGGGTGAACGAGCTTCGCCCGCCGGACCAGACGGCTGCCCACCAGGCGGCCAGCACCATGAGCCCGGCTGAAAGGCCGACGCCAAGGGTCTCACCCGCGGGCGCGTCGGAGCGAAGCAGACCAACCGTGCGGGCGACCCAGGTGCCGAGGAGCAGGCAGACACCGCCGAGCAGCAATGCCAAGCCGATGGAGAACCAGACCTCGGGATCGGCCAGCGTGATGGCAAGTTCAGCCGCGAGCGACTGCAGCCACATCACGGGTGGTCCTCCCCAGGCTTCTGACCCTCGGGGCACGATCCCCGGTTGCCTCTCGGATCTGCCAGGAACGCTCCGGCGGCCGGCCTCTTCGTTCGCATGGGTGTGTATATATCAGTTGTTCCGCTCGCCGTGCGGGGGTAGCGGGGGTAACGGGGGAATCTACTGGGACCGCCCGCTGCGTTCACCAGACGGCGGAGCGCCGTTCCGGCAACGACACCAGCAGTGGGCCGACATGAGCGACCCGCGGGATCAACAGCGAGGGATAATGCGTCTAGACCCGGACCGGGCGCACGTGGGCCGGCCTCCGCGGGCCCAACGGTTCAGGCGGAGGCAGTGCGGTATTGGTGCAACCAGGGGTCCTCGTCGTGCGGCGCGTCATCGCCCGAGGCATCATCGGCGGATTACTGGTCTACGGCGTCGGGCGGGCGGTGTATTGGGTGGCGGACTGGCCGAGGGTGGTCGCGCTCTTCACTCAGGCTGATCACGCCATCTACATGGCGCAGGCGCATCGTGTGCTTGCGGGCGGCCCGCTCTACCCGGCTTGGGAGCTGTCCGGCCCGTTCCTCCCGAACCAGTTGCCGCAAGTCTATCCGCCGCTGACGGTCTACGGCCTCATCGTGCCGATGTCACTGCTACCGGATGCGCTCTGGTGGATCGTACCCCTGGCCATCGTCGCATCCGTCGTCATTCACCACCGGCCATCCGAGTGGGGTTGGGCGCTCATCCTCGCGCTGCTGATTGCATACCCAGACACGTGGACCGTGATCGCCGCCGGGAATCCGTCGCTCTGGGTGGCTGCAGGGCTGGCGCTGGCAACGGTGCGCCGGCCGTTCGCTATCCTCGCGCTGGTCAAGCCGACCCTGTCTCCACTCGCTCTCCTCGGGGCGCGATCGCGGGCGTGGTGGACCGCCATGGCCGCCTACGGCGCCGCATCGCTCGCGCTGCTGCCGGCGTCGGTCGACTACCTGCACGTACTCGGGAACTATCGGGAGCCATTGCCGTTGCCGCCCAAGGAGTGGGCGCTCCTCGCGATCCCGCTCGTGGCGTGGGGCCTGTCCGTCCGTCGCGTGGTCGGAGGGAGGCATCTGGTTGAGCATGGGGTCGACAGCGCAGGCGGACAGCTCGCCGATGCGGAGGGTTCGTCGACTCCAAATCCCTGAACTGCTGGGCGGGTGGCCGCGGCACGCCTGTACGGCGAAGGACGACTCGGCCGTGCCGGAGGCTGTGGAACCCCCTGCAGTCATCACGCCGCGCCGAACCGACTTCTCGAGCGGCGCACGAGGACGTGCAGGTCTCGTCAGCTAGTACATCTTGGCCACGGGCGCGGCGTACCGGCGTTGCTACGATGCAACATCGTGCACGTGGTGACCCCCCCGACCGAGTCAGTCAATCCGGCCACTGCCCTGGGAGCACGCGGCCGGCTCGGCGCGCGACTTTCCTGTGTGCTCGCTGACCCATCTTCAACGGTGATCGCCGCCTGGGCAGTTTCCCGAGTACTGGTGCTGCTTTCCGCCATGGCGGCCGAACGGGTCGTCCCACGCAACCCGCAGCTGATCCCCGGAGCTGGGGGGCCGTTCCTCACGAGCCTTACGAGCTGGGACGGCTGGTGGTACACGGGAATCGCGCGGTCCGGATACCACGCGGCAGCGGTCAGCGGGCAGTACCACGACTATGCGTTCTTCCCGCTGTACCCGGCGCTCGTGAGACTGCTCTCGCTCGCGACGCCCGCGTTCGATGGGCTGATTGCAGTGCTGCTCTCCAATGTGTTGTTCCTGGTCGCGCTGTGGCTGCTGTACACGCTGACGCGGGAGGTGCTCGACGAGGAGCGGGCGCTCTGGTCGTGCGTCCTGCTGGCCGTCTTCCCGTTCAGCTGGGTGTTCTCGATGGCGTACGGGGAGAGCCTGTTCCTCACGCTGAGCCTGGGATCACTGCTGGCGGCCGAGCGGGGCCGGGCTGGGTGGGCGTCCGTGCTGGCCTCACTCGCCGGGCTAACGCGGCTGCAGGGGGTGGTGCTGATCGTGCCGCTCGCCCTGATCCTCTGGGGGCGAGTCCGCGATCGGCGGCGACTCGCCTGGCTGGCGCTTGTGCCGGCGGGGGCCCTCGGGTTCCTAGGTTGGGTGGCGCTCCTGACCGGGACTCTCAACGGGTATAACCAGGCCCAGGACGCCTGGGGGCGCAGCGGGGCGGGTGTGGCCGCAGCCGGCGGCCAGAGCCTGGGTGCCCACCTCGACCCGCTGCTCGCGGTCTTCCTGGCGACGCTGCTGGCGTACGTATTCCTGCTGGTATACCTGCGTCCTGACCGGATTCCCCTCGCATACGCGACCATTCCGGTGCTTGCGCTTGCCGCCGTGATGGTGTCCGGAGAACTCGAGTCCGTCGGGAGGTACGGGATGGTGGCCTTCCCCTTCGCGTGGATCCTGGCCGGCCGTCGTTCGCGGCCCTTCAGGCTCCTGTGGCCAGCCGCCAGCTCGATCCTCCTGGTGATTACTGCGGCGGCGGCCTTCAGCGGCCACGCGACACCATGAGGTCGCGCCCGTGACCCCCCGCGCCGGCCGCCTGCCTGGCGCGATCCCCGGTCGCTGGCCCCGTGCCCTGGCCATCCCCCACTCCCTGCGCATCCCGCTCGTGCTCTTCGCCGTTGCGTTCATCGCGCGGGTCGTCACCGCGCTGCCCTTCTTCGCGCCGGGCTACCCCGACTCGGTCTACTACCTGGCCACCGCCCGGGAACTGGCCGCGGGTCACGGGTTCACCATCCCGTACATCTGGGCGTTCGTGGACACGGGCGGCCACCTGCCCGCCGCTGGCGTGCTGCCGATCCCGTCGAACGAGCACTGGATGCCGCTCGCCTCGATCGTGGAGGTGCCGTTCATCTGGCTGCTGGGTCCGACCTACCTGGCCTCCTGCCTGCCCTTCTGGATCCTGGCCGCGCTCGGCGCATCGATCACGTACCTGCTGGGGATAGACGCCGGGCTGGGCCGGCGGACCTCGATCGCGGCGGGGCTGCTGATGGCGATGCCGGGAGCGGTGGCGCCCTACATGTCGCAGCCCGACAACTTCTCGCTCTACATGGTGCTGGGCGTCACGGCGCTCTGGCTCTGCGTCCGGGGGGCGGCCGGGAACCGGTGGGCGTTCGCGCTGGGCGGCGTGGTGGTAGGGCTGGCGATGCTGGCACGCACCGACGGTGTGCTGCTGGGGGTGCCGTTCATCGTGGCGTTCGCGGCGGAGCAGTGGCCCCGGTGGCGCGGTCGGTGGCGGGGGAGCGCAACGGGAGCCTCGTCGGCCGCCACATCGTCGGCCGGCGCATCGTCGGCGCCCGCATCGTCGGCGCCCGCATCGTCGGCGCCCGCATCGTCGGCGCCCGTCCGCATCGGCTGGGCCGCGGCCATCGCCTGCTTCGGCCTGTTCCTGCTGGTCATGGCCCCCTGGTGGATCCGGGACTACTCGCTCTTCGGTTCGATCTCGCCGTCCTCCTCGAGCGGCCGCATCCTCTGGATCCGCACCTACGAGCAGCTGTTCAGCGTGTCGGACCAGACGACGCCGGCCACGTTCTTCGCCCAGGGGCTGGGGCCGCTGCTGGCCAGCCGGATCGGGGGGCTCGGCGCCGCCATCATCGTGCTGGGGACGCAGCCGCTGCTGATCGTGCTGGTGCCGTTCATGCTGTGGGGCGCCTGGCTGCACCGCCGCACCCCGGCGTTCCGACCGTGGCTGGTCTACGGGATCACGTTCCTGGTCTTCAGCGCGCTCGTCTTCGCGGTGCACCTGCCGTACGGGATGGCGCTCCACTCGGGCATGGCGCTCGTGCCGCACGCGTACCTGCTCTCGATCGTGGGCATCGGCGCCGCCGTGCGCTGGGTGGCCGCCCGGCGCCCGCACTGGGACGTGGCGCGCGCGACGCGCAACTTCACCGTGGTCGCGATCGGGCTGGTGTGGGTGATCGGCGGGGTCGCGACGGTGCTGCTGGCGGGGGCCTGGCGGCACGAGGCCGACTACCGGACGGCGATCCTGACGGCGCACCCGGTGCCCGCCACCGACCGGTTGATGAGCGCCGACCCGGGCGCGTACTGGTATCGCTGGGGGATCACCGGGGTGGCCACGCCCAACGACCCGCTGCCGGTGGTGGAGCAGGCGGCCGCACTGTACGACGTGCGCTGGCTGATCCTGGAGAAGGACCAGCTGGTAGCGTCGCTGCGCCCGGTGCTGGCCGGGACGGTGCGGCCGGCGTGGCTCTCGAGGCCGCTGGCCATGGTGCCGGCGGGGCCGAGCGACACCGGGCCGGATGCCGCGCTCCCGCGGGCCGCGCTCTATGCCGTGTGCCTGTCGCCCGGGGATGCGCGGTGCGGCCCGTGAGGGTCCGGGCGGTGTGTGGGCCGACGAGACAGCCAGGAGTTCTGCCGCGGGGCCGTGGCCGCGCGCCTCCGCCGTGGCCGCGCGCCTCCGCCGTGGCCGTGCGCTTCGCGCGGTAGTCGCGCCCGCGCCCGTGCGCTTCGCGCGGCCATCGCGCCCGCGCCCCCCAT
>JAJYJR010000132.1 GCA_021789355.1 Chloroflexota bacterium
GACGCTGGCCACCAGGAGCCACCACCAGGCGCGCAGGACGGCGATCTGCTTGCGAAGTTCCAAGGTCGCTTCCCCTCGGGTGGATTCGCGGTGGGTGGGTGGCTACGTGGACGGCGGGTTGCTGACTGGTTGAGCGGCTGCGTGGTTGCTGGTCGGTCGGTACTGTTCGCCGACTGGCTCGGCCGGCGGGAGCTGAGTGGCTGCCAGTCGGTGGCTGCCATTCGCCGGCTGGCCGTGCCGGCCGGAGCTTCCTCGCCGCTATTCGCCCGCCGGCTCGGCCTGCGGGATTGGTCGATTGGCTTGACAGGCCCGATTGGCTCGACTGGTCGGATGGGATCGGCCCCCCGACGACCGATCAGACCGGGCCTTCGCCGGCGGTCCGGCACAGGATACTCTGCGGTCAATGGTCGTGCGACAGATGGGGGCGGGGACGGAGGGGCGCAAGTGTCGGGGCACGAGCGCCTCGGTCGCCTTTGCCCAGGACCCATCCGCCTGCGATCTCGATCGGGGACTCGTCGCACGGCTGAGACGCGGCTGTGACGCCCGCGACGTGTGCTGATCCGAACTGACTCGTCCTGGGACCTGCCGTGTCGGCGGCGATGACTAGGGCAACGTGGCCGATGGGCGGGTTGGGCCCGGCGCCTGTCGCCACAAGGTTCCCGTGCCCAGCCGCGAGGAGCAGCGGGCTGGTGACCCGCTACTGGTGCCTCGTCGGTGGCTTCGTGACCACTGCTATGGGCAAGCCACTCCTGGAGAGCACGCAGTGTCGAGCCGCAGTACCTCGTTGGCAGCTGCTCCAGGGTAGTCTTGGGTCAGCTTCGAGCCGCCCGTGTACGTAACCGTCCAGCTGTAGAGCTGACCAAGCATGCCCTCTTGCTTCGACCCGCCGGTGATCTGCATGTTGTCGCTGGGCCCGTACAGGACTCCGGCGATCTGGACCAGCTGCCCAGCGGTCAGCTTCACGGTCTTGTTGCCGTTGAGATCGCCGGCACAACCCGTGTAGCTCGGGTCCGTGCCGACGAAGCAGTTCGAATCGCGCAACACCTCGACCGTGAGTGGGTAAGCCGGCGAGGTGTCCGTCTGCACGACTTTCCCGGCGAAGTCGGTCGCCGCGGTCGCCCGACAGCCGTCGCCGATGCACGATCGGCTGCCTGTATTGAGGACGATAACCGAGTTGCTGTTGTTCGCCAGAAACTGGTTCTGAGAACCGCTCTCGGGAAACACGAGCACCACGCCGGGTTGACTATCGACGAGCCCGCCGGCGAGGATCGAGTTGACGGTGACGCCGCCCTGGAACCAGTAGGCACCCGGTGCCAGATATGCGACATCCTTGTTGCTTACGGTGAACGGCGACGAGTAGATCCCTGGCTTATAGCAGGTTAGAGTGCCTCCAGAGACTGGCGTAAGGAACGTGACCGTCGTGGTGTCCGTCGGGAAGTTCACGGTCGGATCTGTGCAGTTGATCGCTCCATTGCCTTGATGGGCGAACGTTGGCGCGGGCGTGGTCGTTGAACTCGTCGGGAACTGAGCGTAGTAGTACCCGGGATCCTGGATCAACGAATTGATCGGGAGCCCTTGCGGGTTGCCGTTGGCGTCGACCGTCCATGTGGGGTTCATATTGAGACCGCAGGCGATGTTCGTGATGTCATCGTAGTGGTAGATGTAGTAACCGCTCTGCAGAGTGATGAGACCCTGATTGGTCGTAGCTGCCGACGTGTTGGTGCCGACATCGCCAGTGGTCAAGTTCAACCACGTGTTGTTTCCGTCCACGACCAGATCCTGACACTTGTTCGCGTCGGTGCCGTTGTTCTTGATGTTCGGCGGCTGCAGCGTCACAACGGCGTATTGGGGACTGGGGAACAGTCCCGCGACCGAGGCGGAAGCAACGTTCCAGGTGGTCCCGTCGAACGGAGGGATCCGCGCAAAGGTGAGCGCCCACTTGGGCTGTGCAACCACGACCTTCACGGCACGGATGGCCTCGACCGTCTGCGCTCCTGGGTACGGCGTCGTGACGGAGACTTCGTATGGGGTCCCGGAGATTGGACAGTTCGCGAAATCGAGCGTGCCACCGCCGCAGGTCTTGAGTTGATCAGCCAACGGCGCAGTGCCACCTAGCTCGTTGACCAGGATCCGCAGGGCGTCGGTCCGGGCGTTGGTCTGCTCTGGAATTCCGGGTGGGTCCCTTGTGTCTGGGATCTGGAGATCCTGGGCTCCCGCGAGGGCTGCCGCGTCGGCCACGCTGCTCTCGAAGCGCTGCAATGTGTACGCCCGTGCGACGTCAAGCACCAGCGCGGCCGCGCCGACCAGGACGACGAGGAACAAGGCAAAGAGGACGATGACTTGGCCTAGGTCCGCGCGTCGTGCCTGGCGCTCTTCCGCTGCGGGCCTCATGTGGCGGACGAACTTGATCATGGCGCCGGCTCCATCCGGAACTGGGCGGTGCTCGACAGTGTGATCTGGTTGTTGGCGAATCCCGGCAGGTACTGCATGCCGGGGAAGAAGACTGGAACCACGTGGTCGATCTTGACGGTAACCAACCACACCTGTTGGTTGTTCGGGGGCGGGCACGCATCGCCCGATGGCGTGCCGGGCGTCGAGTCAGTCCAGGCGACTGCAACGCCTTCGGAGGTGAGACTGGCGGGCGGGGTGGTGGCTAGGATGGTCCCCCACTGCCCGGTGGTATACCCAAACAGCGACGAATTGTTGGCTATCGTGTTGATTTGGCTCAGCAGCGTGGGCTTCGCACCGTTCGCTCCGGCAACCGTGCAATACCCTTGCGTGGCTGCGTAGCGTCCCGAGTCCCGAACCACTTGCGTCAGCGTGTTCTGCGCCCAGAAGATCATCCCGAACTGGATGATGCCGCCGAGGAAGGCGACCAGCACCGGCAGCACCAGCGCGAACTCCGCGACGCTCTGGCCCTTCGCGAGTCGGCGCCCACCCATCCGCCGACGCCCCTGCGCGCCGGCAACTGTGTTCGCGCCAGAGCCGCCCCAATCGAACATCAAATCACGGCCTCCCGGGTCCCCCGGCCGGACGGAATCCCCCGTTCGTCCTGGCCCCATGCAGTCGAATGGTGGGGGGGCGTCCTAACAGGCAGCCTTGCAGAGTGCGCCGACGCACCGGCCGCGCCCGTTGCTGCCGAGATCAGCCCTTGGGGTACCGGTACCGCACGAACACCTGCACGTCCTGGCGGAGCGTGGTCTGCAGCGTGGCGATGCCGCCCAGCACGGACAGGCCGGGGCTCGCGCCGACGATCACGGCTCCCGACGGCACCGTGATGCGCAGGGAGAGCGGGTCGGCCACCGTCCCCGGCTGCTTCTGGACCGTCAGCTCGTACGTGCCGCCGGTCGCGTCGACGTTGGCCGCGTAGGGCGAAATCCACGAGTAGGTGAGCGAGGTGGTCCCGGGCGGCAGGTACAGGTAGTTCCCGAAGCTGGTCCGGCCGGCGACCGACCCGACCTGCTCGGGCCCCGCGATCGGCGAGAAGCTGCCCCCCGACACGGTCTGCAGCCGGCTCCGGTCCGGCACCAGCACCTGCGCCCAGTCGCCCATCACGCCGTTGGTGGAGGTCCAGGTCCCCGGCCACGAGCGGATCGTCGTGCCCGTGGTCCCCAGCGCGTCGTTGTTCCAGGAGAGCTGCAGCGTGTCGTGCGCATCGCCCACGGCGTCGATCCGCACGTCGAGCGACTGGCTGCGCTGGGTCACGAGGTTGCCCTTGGACGCCGGCGCAACGTTGGCGTCGACCGCGTAGACGTAGTCGCCGGGGTCCTGGCGCACCGCGCCGTCCCAGCCGTTGGACGCCACCAGCTGCTCCTCCGCCGGTGCCCTGAACCAGGCCATGGCCTGACGCTGCTCCCCGATCACCCCGAGCTGCGTGAGCAGGGCCGGCCACTTCGAGCTCGGCAGCGCGAGCAGTGCATCGAGCAGCCGGTTCGCGAAGACCTGCAGGAAGACCTTCCGATCGACCCCCGCGGTGCGCGACTGGCGGGTGTACTGCAGCGCGGTCAGGGTGGTCTGCCCGGCTGCCACCGTCACGCCGTACTCGGGCACCGCGATCGGGCCGGTCACCGTCAGCAAGTCGTCGATCGCGTAGGTGGTCAGCGCGATCACCCCGTCGATGTTCGTGTCGCCCGACTCGATGGCGTACAGGCGGATGGCGTCCTGGGCGGAGGTCGGGAAGTCGGGCGACCAGTTCGCGTCGGCCAGCTGCCAGGGGTACTTGCCGAGGAGGTGGTCCTTGAGCGGGCCCGGTGGCGTCACGTACGGCTGGCCGGGCCTGAGATCGAGGCTGAGCGTGTTCTGGAATACGTGCGAGGTGATGCGGCCGCCGGCGAACGTCACGATGCCGTAGGTACCGGCGAATCCGCCGGTCGGGCGCAGCTCGGCGGGGTCCTCGGCCAGGACCAGGTAGCGGCGCTGGCCGGTCCAGCCCGCGATTCCGGGCAGGATCGTGTCGGCGCGCACGTAGGCGTCGAGCGGCGGCCCGAACTGGTCCACGCGCCGCTGGAGGCTCGCGGCGGCGCTCTCGAGCGGGCTCACGAGGCCGGTCGTGGGGAGGGTTGCCAGCGCGTCGCGGGCCGCGTGCACGGCCGCGTCGGCGTCGGCGGCCTGCGTGGTGGAGGTCGCCATCAGCTCGACCAGGGTCGCCATGGTCGAGGACCCGGCGGGGTCGGCGGCGTGGGCCTCGCGGATGGCGACGTAGCGGTCGGCGACCCCGAGCCCGTCGCGCCCGGCTCGCGCGAGGTCCTGCGCGGCGGTCACGATCGCGGTCGCGCCTTCCACCTGGGTTCGCGTGGGCGGGAGGGCGCGCAGCAGCGCCACCAGCGGGTCGGAGTGGACCGCGCTCGAGAGATCGTCCAGGCGGCGGCTCGCGTCGTCCAGCTCGGCCTGGAGCTTGTCGAGGGTGGGACTGTCGAGCTGGAGCCCCGCGGCCGTGGCCTGGGCGGCGGCCGTGTCGGCGGTGGTGCGCAGGACCTGGACGTCGTCGATAAGCGGCAGGTAACGGACCACGGCTACGATCGCGACGACGGCGATCAGGCCGGCGGTGATGCCCAGGCCGGCCAGGAACCGCCGCCGGCGCCGCCACCAGGGCCGATGTCGGTGACGTCGGTGCCGCTCGGGTGTGTCCGCGCGGGCCGAGTCGGCGTCGGGCAGGTCGGGGGCCGGTGCCTCGGCGTCGGACAGTGCCGTCCCCCGGGCGTCGGGTGCGTCGGGAGCCAGTTCGGCGTCGGGCAGGCCGGCGGTCACGACTGCGGCACGGCGATCACCACGAACCGCGGCGCCGTCTGCTCGTAGGAGGTGCACGTTTGCAGCGTCAACTGCTCATGCGGCGTGGGCGCCAGCAGGGCCATGTCGTCCCAGGCCACCTTCGGCATGATCTTCGACACCACGTAGGTCCGCTGCGAGCCGTTCGCCAGGTCCAGCACCACCTGGTCGCCCAGCTTCGCGTTCCACAGCGAGAGGAACATCCCGTCGCGAGCGTGGCCGTACAGGTAGATGTTGGACCCGCCACCGGGCCAGGCGGTGCCGGGATAGTGGGCCACCTTGTAGAGCGGCGCGTCCACCCCGTCGCCCTCCACGATCGGCAGGCTGATCCCGAGACGCGCGATCACGATCCGGGTGGCGACGACCTGGTGGGTCAGCGGCGAGGCTCCCGGGCCGGATGCGGCGGGCCCGGACGCGGCCGGCTCGAGTGAGCCCGGCACCCCCGAGCCGCCCAACCCCGGCACGGACGCGAGTCCGGCTGCCGGCCCGGTGCTGGCCGGCGCGGCGCTCGGCCCCGCCCCGCCGCCCAGCGCGAGCGGCACGGCGATCGCCGCGACCAGGATCACCAGGACGCCGGCCAGCAGGATCCCGGTCCGGCGGCCGAACGGGAACGTCCAGCGACGTCGATGTCGTCGGCGGTGGGAGGGTCCGGTCACGGTTCCGAGAGGCTAGCGGGAATCGATGGCGCGCGCCCCGGAGGGCGCGCGCCGATCACGGACGAGGAAGTCGACGCCGTGCGTTGCGACGGGCGGTCGGCGTTTGCCGGGCGGCTGACGTTACCGGCGGACGAATGCCTGGCGCGTGACGAGCGCAAGGCCCGCGAGCACGGCGAGCGCCGCGATCGCGAACTCCCAGGCCGGGGTGCCCGCCGGCACGCTGGTCGAGGTGTTCGGGAGGCCGGCCGAGGTGATCCCGAGGACCGCGCCACCCACGAAGGTCCCCGACGTGGCGTTGACCGTGCGCGAGCCGGCGACGCAGGCCAGCGTCACGGTGGTGGTGGCCACGCCCGACGCGTTGGTCGTGCTGGTGGTCGGCGAGATCTTGTCACCCGGCTTCGCGGTGCCCGAGGCGAACGACCAGGTCACCGGCGTGTTGTCGAACGGCTTGCCGTTGACGTCCAGGACGGTCGCCGAGACGGTGACCGGCGTGTTGCAGACGATGGTCCCCGAGGGACCCGAGACGCTGACCTGCCCGGTCACCTGGCCGGCGTAGCCGAGCACGGCCGGAGCCGCAAGGGCGGTGAGCAGCGCGCCCGCCACGACCGCGCCGCCGAGTCGCTCCAGCACCTTCATTGACGTCCTCCTGCGCCCGCAGGGGCGCGCACCCGTGGCCGATGGTCGGGGCGGATGGCCCGTAACGCCTGCGCGATGGCCCGTAACGCCTGCGCTGCGAACGCCCACGCGACCACACGGCGCGGTGGTGCTCGCAACCCGCCCCATCCTACTCCCGGACGCAATAGACAGTGGTACTCGATGGATGCGGAAATTGGGGCACGACTTGTGGCGACCGGGCGCGGGCTGCCCGCCCGAGCGCGCGGTTCCGCCGTCAGGCCGCGATCGCTCCGCGGCCTTCCGCGCTACGGCGCCTTCGACGGTGTGGGGATCACCAGCCGCTCCCCGGCCACGATCACGTTCGGATCCTTGAGCTTGTTGGTCGTCACGATCTGCTGGACCGTGACGCCGTACGCGGTGGCGATGCCCTGCAGGGTCTCGCCCGAGCGAACGACGTGGACGATCGACGTCGTGCGCGGGGTATGCGCGGGGGCGGGAGATGCCGACGGCCCGGGCGACGCGGCCGCCGCGGCCGCGGACTGGGCCGGTGCGGGCGAGGCCACGGCGGCGCTGGTGGCGCCAGACGCGAGGCCGGTGCTCGCCGCCGACGCCGGCACGGCGGCGGCGCTGCCCGACGGGGACGGGCCGCTTCCGCCCAGGCCGATGCGGCTGCCCGCGGCCAGGTACGCGCCGACGAACAGGATGAGCAGCAGCACCACGATCACGGCAATGCCCCGGACCAGGCGAACGGCGCGCGCGGTCACGGAGCTGGTGGGGGTGGCGGCGGCCGTCTCGGACCACACCGGCCCGGCCGACGTCTGGCGCCAGGTCCGGGGGGCGCGGGGGCGGACGGTGCCCCCGGAGTCGGGGCTGGGCGGGTAGAGCGTCCAGGACGCGCGCGGGGCGGGCGCATCGGGGGCCCCGTCGGGATTGGACGAGGCCGCGTCAGCCGCGGTGAGGCCCAGCTCGGGCGCTGTGGTCCCGTCGCGTCTCGCCGGACCTTGGTCGGCCGCGGCGGGAATGTCGTCGGACTCGGCGGCCGTACCGGGCGGGACCTCATCGCCGGGAGCCTCAGGCGAGTCGGGCGGGGGCTCAGTCACGTCGACGGGGGGCGTCACGTGAGAGACAGGTGCGGCGGGGGGCCAATCCGGGGTCCTGGGAAACGCCGTGGACGCGCTGGCAGGTGTGTCGGCATCCTGGGCGGCCGCGTCGAGCGCCGCCAGCGTGCCGGTAACCCCGGCAGCCGACGCCGCGGGCACCGCGTCGTCCGTCTGCCGGCCCGCCCGCGCCGGGTAGCGGTCGCAGCGCTCGAATTCGGCGGCCAGGCAGTACCGCGTCTGGTGCGGCAGCGCGATCGTCGACGGCGTCCGTGTGGCCCGGCAGCGGTGGCCCGCGTGCGGGAAGCTGAAATGCGTCGCGGGGTCGGCCACCAGCCCCAGCAGCGGGCACGCGGGGGGATCCGGCAACTCAGGCTTGACGTCTGTCATGCGGGGCCATCATAGCGGCGCACGCTCGGCGCGCGCACCGTCGACACCCTCGACACCATCGCGCCGTGGCGGGTCCCGCAATGTCGCGAGAGGCGGTGCCATGGTCCCTCGGTGCTATTGGCGCAGGCGTCGCACGAGGGTCTCGGCCCGTTCGAACCGGCGGCGGCGGGCACGGCGACGGCGTTGGGCGGGCCGGCCTCCGAGGCGTTCTCACTCGCGGTGCTCGCGCACGTCATGGCGGTCGTGCCAACGGCGCTCGGCGGCGCCGCCGCGCTGGGTGCGTTGGGCATGGGAATGGCGTCGATCTCGTCCGGCGCGAGCGCTGCGACCGAGCCCGGCGGTGGTTTCGGAGTAACGGGGACGGCTCCACGCGGGCGGTGGCAATCCCCATGGTCCGCTGCCGGGCCGGACCATCGGGGCGCAGCCGATGCTTGCCCGAGGTGGATACGCTCTGTGGCGAGGTGGGCAACGAACGACGGGCGATGGTGCCGACAGACGTGATCGCGCGTGTCGCGACACCGCTGCGGGTTCGCGCCGTTCGCGATGGACTCTCGGTCCTCGGCGTGATCGCGCTGGCCTGGACGGTGCTCTACGCGCCGTCCGCCGACGTGCACGCCTACTGGGCCTTCACGCCGGGGCATCCCTACGGGGCCGACCTGGGGTACGAGGATGCGTTCCTCTACAGCCCGGTGATCGCCCTTCTGGTGCTGCCGTTCCACGCGCTGCCGTTTGCCCTCGTGCGGCTGCTCCTGATGGCGGCCGACGTCGCGTGTCTTCTGTACCTGGCGGGTCCGTGGGCATTCGCGGTCCTGGCGCTGCCACCCGTGTTCGCGGACGTGGGGACGGGCAACATCCACATCCTGCTCGCCACCGCCATCGCGCTCGGGTTCCGCTACCCGGCCAGCTGGTCGCTGGTAGTGCTCTCCAAGGTGTCCCCCGGCGTGGGGCTGCTGTGGTTCGCCGTCCGCCGTGAGTGGCGATCGCTCGCGACCGCGCTCGGGGTCACGGGCGCGCTGGCCCTGGGTTCACTGGTGCTCGTGCCGGCCTGGTGGCCCGAGTGGTTCGGCGTCCTGTCGTCCAGCACGAGGGTGACCGTGACGGCGCCGCTCCTGATCGACGCGCCGCTGGCGCTCCGCGTGCTGGCGGGAGCGGTGATCGTCGCCTGGGGCGCTCGAGCCAACCGCCCGTGGACCGTCTCGCTGGCTGCCATGGTCGCCCTGCCCGAGGTATGGGTGATCGGTGCAGCCGTCCTCCTCGGCGCCCTGCCGGAGGCACGTCGACGACACCTGGCTGGGCAGCGCCGTGCGGAGCCGGGCCCGGTCGCCGTCCGCGCCGCCGTCGACCGGGAGGCAGCTCGGCGATCGTCACCTGGGGAGGCCTGACCGACCGACGCCGGACGGCGCCGGTCGCGGCGACGCTGGCGATCCCGCTCCTGGCGCTCTGCAACCTGACCCTCCTCGTGGCGCTGGTACCGCTGCTCTTGCCCGAGGCCGGCCCGCGCATCAGCCGGTGGCGGCCGAACGGGGTTCGCCCGTGGAGGGCCCCAGCAGGCTGAATGGCCCCCATCGAAGCAGCACGAACGGGGCGGCCAGGACGACGAGGGCCTCCGGGTTGACGCCGACCGAGGCGCCCAGCGGCCAGCAGAGGACCACGACGTAGGCGCCCGCGAGCAGCCAACGCATGGCACGCGTGCCCGGGGATCGCGCGGCGTCCCGCGCGAGAACCGCCAAGGCCGGCAGGAGCATCGTGCCGTCGTACGGCCACCCGCGTGGCCCGGCGAACAGGGCAAGGGCGCATGCGAGCGCCACCGCTCGCCCCACGTCCCAGCTGCGCAGGGCTCGCAGCGCGCCGAGGATGACGAGCCCGCCGATGGCGTAGCCGATCAGCGCGGGACCGAGCAGGGAACCCTCGGGGCTCCCGTTGATGGAGATGCGTCCGAGCATCCCCGGCAGGCTCAGCGCCTGCCAGCCGACCGCCCGGAAGTCCACAGGTGTCTCCGACACGATAGAGGCTGCCCAGTCCAGCGGCCAGGAGAACACGCCACCGCTCGCGATTACCCCCAGCCCGTACTGGATGGCGGTGATGCCGACTGCCACCGAGACGGGTCGCCATGCTCGGCGCCAGGCCGCCAGCGCGGCAAGCGGGAGCCCCAGGTGGGGGCGGTAGGCTGCGGCTCCCAGTACGAGACCTGCAAGCCGCCATCGGCCGCTGTCGAGCGCGGCGGCAGCCGCCAGGGTCAGTAGCAGGAGGATCGCCGAGTTCTGGCCGGTGAGCACCCCGACCGCCGCCGGCGCCCAGGCTGCGGTGCCGAGGATGGCCCAACCCCTGGGGATGCCGTAGACGCGAGCTCCCAGGAGGGCGGCGCCCAACAACGCCGCGGCCTGGAGCACGACGTGGAGCGCGGCGGCTGCGTCGTACGGAAGCCAGGTGAACGGGACGTAGACGAGCGCCACGGCCGGCGGGTACAGGAAGGGCGTGGGCGCGAGGCCGTGCGCGGCCTCGTACGCGAGGATGGCATGCACGTCCATCACGCCGGGGCTGAACGCGAGGCTGCCGGCGGCGTAGAAGGAGGCAAAGTCCGACCAGCGACGTGCAGGCATGGTCAGCAGCGGGTACCAGGCTGGCAGGATCGCCGCGGCGAGCCAGACGGGGGAGTGGAACGCGGCCCAGAGTGCGCGGCGCGATATGAGCGGGCGCATTCGGATGTCGCTGGCTCCTCGCGTTATGCGCGGCCTCCTGTGCCGTCCGGCGCCGCGACGGCCAGCCTAGCGTACGTACCCCCGTAGTTCCAACTGCCGATGGCAGATTGGGCTTCCGATGGTCCATGGTCACTCCGCCGGCGATACCGCGTGGCCAGACGGACGTGCCACCGAATCCAGACGCCCGAACGCGGCGCACCTCATCGAAGGCGGGGTCGGTCTGAGGACGCTCACGCGATTCCAAGTTCTCCGCCGAAC
>JAJYJR010000133.1 GCA_021789355.1 Chloroflexota bacterium
GGCAGCGGCCAGGCCACGCTCTGGGCCACGAACCCCGAAGCGCCGGCGGCCCGGGCGGCCGCGAGCAGGTTGCGGGTGCCCTCGCGGCGGATGCGCGAGTTGCGGGCGGCGAACTCGGCGATGCGCGCCCGATCGTCGGGCAGATCGGTGAGCTGCTGGACCACCACGTCGGGCCCGAACGCCACGAGCGCCGCCCGCAGGGCATCCGCCTCGAAGACGTCACCGACGATCGGTGCTGCGCCCAGCGCGCGGAGGCTCGCCGCATGCCCCGCGGAGCGCGTCATCCCCGCCACGACGTGCCCGTCCTCGATGAGCAGGGGCACCAGGTGGCGGCCGATCACGCCGCTTGCTCCCGCCACGAACACGCGCATGTCGATCCTCCTGGGTCGCAGGCCGCCCGTCCGATGATCGCGCAGAATCGCCAGATGGGCCGATCGTTCGTCGTGACTGGGGATGGTCAGGCCATCGGGCGAGCTATCGTCGAGCGGGACGTGTTCGCAGCGACGGCAGCCCGGCGCTCGAGGGCTGACCGAACCGACCGACGCACTCGCCGCCCCGTCGTCGATCTGCCATGCGCGGGGAAAAGTCAAGCAGGCCCACGCGCAGGAGCCCGGTTGGCCATGTGCTATGCTCAGAGACACCCTGAGGGGGTGTTAGCGCAAAACACGAGGGACGAGCGATGGCCCAGCCTCCGCGGCGCAAGCTGCGCAACCAGGTCAACTACATCCGCGGCCAGGCCGAAGGCGTGGGCCGCATGCTCGACGGCGGCTCGGCGAGCGCCGACGTCGTGATCCAGCTGCGGGCGATGCGCGCCGGGATCGACCGCGCGCTGCGTCTCGCGCTGGAAGGCAGCGCCCGCGAGCAGCTCGCCCGCGAGTTGCGCGCCCGGATGCTCGCCTGCCCGGGGCTGTGCGACTACTGCGACGATCTCGACGCGATCATCGCGGAACTCGACCTCTCGGAGGTGATAGGCAAGGTGGCCGCGGCATGACCTCCGCGGTCGCCGCGGCTCGCCGCCGCTATCGGGTCGTCGACGGCTCGTGCCTCGATTGCGCGGGCGACGTCGCGGGCACGCTTGGGCGAGTCCCGGGTGTCCTCTCGGTCGAGGTCTACGACGCGGCCGGGATCGTGACGATCGAGCACGACGGCCGGGTCACCGACGCGCAGATCGAACGCGCCGCCCGCAAGATCGCTCTGGGCCTCGCCCCTGCCGATGCGCGACGGGCACGCGAGACCGAGCGGATCTGGTGGCGCCAGCCGAAGTTCCTGGCCCTGGCCGCCGGCGCGCTGCTGCTCGTCGCCGCGCTCGCGCTCGAGTACCTCATGGGCCAGGCGCAGCTCGCGCTCGTCCCGTATGGCGCCACGATCGTCGTGGCCGGCGTCTACCCGCTCCGCAGCGCGCTCGAAGCCCTCCGCGATCGGCGCCTGACGATCACGACCCTGCTGGTCGTGGCGGCCATCGGCGCGGTCGCCCTCGGGGCGGTCGGGGAGGCCGCCGAGCTCGTCGTCATCTTCTCGCTCGGCGAGGTGCTCGAGGACTACGTCAGCGATCGGGCCCGCGGCTCGATCCGAGCCCTCATGGCGCTTACCCCGCCGATGGCGCTGCTCAAGGGCCCGGCCGGGTCGCTGCCGACGCTCGCGCCGGTCGAGTCGCTCATGCCGGGCGACCTCGTCGTTGTGCGGCCTGGCGAGCGGCTGCCGACCGACGGCCGGGTCGTGGCGGGGAGCTCGTCGGTCGACCAGAGCCCGGTCACCGGCGAGTCGATCCCGGTCGAGGTGACGCCCGGATCGACCGTCTTCGGCGGCACCGTCAATGGTTCCGGCGCGCTCGAGATCGAGACGACCAGGGAGTGGGCCGACACGATCCTGGCCCGCATCATCCGCCAGGTCGAGGAGGCGCAGGCCGCCAAGGGCGGGGCCGAGCGCTTCGCCGACCGCTTCGGCGCCGTCTACACCCCGGCCATGTTCGTCCTTGCCGCGGTGGTCGCACTCGTGCCGCCACTGCTCGGTGGCGATCTCCGCGAGTGGCTGTACCGCGGCCTCGTCGTCCTCGCCGTCTCGTGCTCTTGCGCGCTCGTCATCTCGGTCCCGGTCAGTGTCGTGGCCGCGATCTCGCGGGCGGCGCGCGACGGGATCCTGATCAAGGGCGGGGTCTACCTCGAGCGCCTGGCCGGCATCCGGGCGATCGCCTTCGACAAGACCGGCACCCTCACCCGGGGCCGACCGGCGCTCACCGACGTCGTGCCGCTCGACGGCCTGACCCCCGACGATGCGCTGCGCCTGGCGGCCGCCGTCGAGGCGGCCAGCGAGCATCCGCTGGCCGGGGCGATCGTGGGGGCCGCCACCGAGCGAGGATTGGACGTACAGCCAGGCGCCGACCTCCGCGCCCTGCCGGGCGTTGGCGTCGAGGCCACCGTCGATGGCCGACGGCTGTTCGTGGGTCGGCTCAACGGCCGTGACGCCGCCCCGGGCGCGGCAACCGAGGCGCTCGACCGCCTCGAACGGGAGGGCAAGACGGCCGTCGTCCTCGCCGACGCTGGCCGGCCCCTGGCGGTCCTGGCCGTCGCCGACGCGCCGCGCGAGGGGGCCGCCGGGGTCGTCGGCGAACTCGCGGGTATGGGCCTCGACCGACTCGTCATGCTCACCGGAGACAACGAGCGCACCGCCGAGGCGATCGCCGCGAGGCTCGGGCTGCGCGAATGGCGCGCCGGCCTGTTGCCCGAGGACAAGACCGCGGCGATCGAGCGCCTGCGCGCCGAGCGGGGCGCGATCGCCATGGTCGGCGACGGGGTCAACGACGCCCCGGCCCTCGCGCTCGCCGACGTGGGCATCGCCATGGGCGCCGCGGGCACCGACGTGGCCCTCGAGACCGCCGACGTGGCGCTC
The DNA here is from genome assembly GCA_021789355.1 of Chloroflexota bacterium. The sequence continues at coordinate 2,887 of JAJYJR010000133.1, forward strand.
ATGGCCGACGACCTGACGAAGCTGCCGGCCGCGCTCCGCCTGGCGCGCCGCGCGATGGCCAACGTCCGCCAGAACATCGCGCTGTCGCTCGTCGCGGTTGCGATCCTCGACGTGGCCGCGCTGGCGGGCTTCCTGTCGCTGACCGAGGGCGTCCTGCTCAACGAGGGCTCGGCGGTCCTGATCATCGCCAACGGCCTGCGGCTGCTGCGCGCCCCGGTGGGCAGGTGATCACCCGCAAACAGCTCCGCGCCCAGCATCGGGAGGAGCGGGCAGCGCGCGAGGCGGCGCAGCGGCAGCGTCGACGCAGGGTGCGCCCGATCTCGGCCGCGGCTGCCGTCGTCATCGTGGCGGCCCTCGGGGTGGGGATCGCCGCCAGCCTCGCCGCCGGCGGACCAGCGGGCCCCGCGGCAACGAGCGGACCGGCGGTCGATCTCGCCGCTCTCCCGGGCCTGCAAGCGACGGCCGCCCCCTGGCAGCCCGAGTACGCCTCCCTGCCGGTCCGGCTGGCGGCGCTCGCCCTGCCGCCCAACGGCGACGAGCGCTATCACATCCACGCGCATCTCGCGGTCTTCGTCGACGGCACGCCGGTGACCGTCCCCGCCAATGTGGGGATCAGCGCGGCCGCCCAGATCGAATCTCCCATGCACACCCACGACACCAGCGGCGTCATCCACATCGAAGCCAGCGCGCCATCGGATGCGTTCACCCTCGGTGCCTTCTTCGACATCTGGGGGGTCACGTTCGACGCAGGGCAGCTCGGCAGCTACCGCGATGGTGGCGGACGATCGGTCCAGGTCTACGTGAACGGCCGCCAGATCGCGGATCCGACGCGCTACGTGCTCCAGCCGCACGACGACATCGTCGTCGGCTACGGCACCCCGGGCTCGTTCCCCCAGACGGTGCCCTTCGCCTGGCCGCCGGGCGAGTAGCGTGGGCACCTCGGTGCCCTGGGAGACTTGGTGCGCCCCCGCCTGTCTGCCCTGCGAACGTCCGGCGAGATGGGCGTGAAGCAGTGGCGGTCCGACCCTCGATGGTGGCGGCGTTCGCGCCCGTGGCGTCGGCCGACCGGCGTGGACAGATGTGTGTCGGTCCGACTCCTCGTGCGTCACAGCCGGTGGGTAATGGGAATCCACGGTCTCGGACGCGACTCGCTGCATGAACGCGTCGGTGGCGATCAGGCCCGAACCTACGGGTAATGGTCGTGCTTGCCTCAAGCGCAATCCCAGCACAGGCCGTTTTCGCCGACGTTCTCTGCTCGGGGACAGGGCTTGCCGCCCTCGCGGCACCGGCATTGTCCGAGCGGACCAAGACATGACTTCTTGGGCTCGGGCACTTGGATCCTCTCTCAACCTACGCGGCAACGACGGCAGCTTCATGGGCGGCCGCCCGTGCCTCCTCAAAGACCCTGACCCGGCTCGCACCGTGCGCCTCTACGGTCGCGCGTCCGAATGCTTGAACAGAGGCATGGTCGTGCGAGACCACGCGGCATGCGCCGCGCGCCGTGACCTCCGAGTGATCTCGAGCCGTCACCTCGACCGCCCCGAAGGCGTTCACGCGCGCCGCGCCGCTGGCATCGACACGAAGTGCGCGGCTCGACGCCGCCTTGACGCTGGCATGGCCACTGGCTCTGACGGTTGTCTCCCCGAAGGCCTCGACCGTTGCATCCTCGCTCGCTACAACAGAGGCGCGGTCATGAAGGATGACCCGAGCCCGTTCAGATGCGGTCACGGCGACCTCGCCGCGCGCCAGCACGGACCCCTGACCAGCGACGTCAACGACGGCTTGGTCCTCGGCGGTCACGAACGCGGAGCCTCCCACGCGAACGTGGGCTCCGTCACGGGCGACAACCTCGTTTCCGCTTGTGACCACGAATGAGCCGTTTCCGCGACACACCAGCACGCGCATCCCCCGCGACGGTGACGCGAGGGCGCGCTCCAGTTCCTGCTGGTTGAAGACGTTCACCGATTCCATAACGGTAGCTTCGGCAGACGGCGGCGCTTGTCAACGTACCGGGACATCTGGGTCGAGCGACAGCCGCCGATGATCGCGACTCGACCCTTGACAGCCATCCACCGGCGGCGCAAGATGTAGTAATCGACATATCTACATTCTTGAGGTACGGTGATGCTCTATCCAATCGGCGGTGCCTGGCTGATCTTCCCGATCATCGGCCTCGCCGTGATGCTGGTGATGCTGGTGCTCGTCTTCCGGCCCGGCGACCGCTCGGGCGGGTGGGGGTCCTGGTGCATGGGCGGCGAGGTCCGTCGCGACCGTGGCGAGCGCGGGGATGCCGACGCCCTCGGGATCCTCCGCCAGCGCTTCGCGGCGGGGGAGCTGACGCCTGATCAGTTCGACGCCATGCGCCGCCGGCTCGACGAGCACTGAGGGGAGGGTCCGCGATGGCCGTCACCGAACTGTCCCTCGTGGCATCGCCCCCGTTTGCGCCCGACCAGGCCAGCCGGCTGGCGCGTCACCTCCAGACCTTGGGCGACCCCACCCGGCTCCAGATCCTCTCCGCCCTCGAGATGGTGTGCGTGCCGGTGAGCGCGGTCGTGGCCGCCACCGGCCTGCCGCAGCCGACGGTCTCGCACCACCTGCGCATCCTGGCCGACCGCGGCCTGGTGCGGGGGGCCCGGCACGGGGCGCGGATCTACTACTGCCTGGAGGACGCGCGCGTCATGGACTGCGTGCGCGGACTCCAGGCGCTGGTCGACTGATGACGACCTCGGAGATCGCGCTCTACTGCCGCCCGCGATGTGCCGCCTGCGGGGCCCTTAGCCGCTGGCTCGACGAGCGCGGCGTTCCGTGGGTCATGCGCGACGTGACCGCCGACTCGAGCGCCGCGGAGCGGGTGACCCGGCTTGGCTTCCGCTCGCTGCCGGTGGTCGAGGTTCCCGACGGTCGCTCGGCCTGGGGCGGCGATCTCGAGGCCGTGGCGGACCTGCTCGATCGCTCGCCGGATCGCCTGCCCGTTGTGCGGGCGCCCCATTGTCGGCCAGGAGGAATGCACCATGGATAGCCCGGCTGCGGTCGACCCCGCCGTCCTCGATCGCCAGCAGGCGCACTGGGTGCGCACATTCGTCTCGCACGCCGAGATGTTCGGGCGCGAGGCGAGCGAGCCCGCGCAGGCCGCCCTGCCGCGCTTCCGCGGCCAGCGGGCCGGCGAGCTCCTCGAGCTCGGTGCGGGCCAGGGCCGGGATACGCTCTTCTTCGCCGACCAGGGGCTGCGCGTCACCGCCCTCGACTATGCCGAGCGCGCCCTCACCGAAATCGCCGTCCGGGCCGAAGCCGCGGGCCTTGGCGGCCTCGTCCACCCGGTGCCCGGCGACGCTCGCCGGCCGCTGCCCTTCCCGGACCAGTCCTTCGACGCCGCCTACGCCCACATGCTCTTCTGCATGGCGCTCACCACGCCGGAGCTCGAGCGCCTGGCGGGCGAGGTCCGCCGGGTCCTACGCCCCGGCGGTCTCCTCGTCTACACCGTTCGCACCCACGACGACCCCCACTTCGGCGCCGGGATCGACCGCGGCGACGACATGTTCGAGATGGGCGGCTTCATCGTCCACTTCTTCGATCGGGCGCTCGTCGAGCGGCTGGCCGCCGGCTTCGAGTCGCTTGAGCTCGCCGAGTTCGAGGAGGGACCGTTGCCCCGGCGGCTGTACCGGGTGACGCTGCGCAAGCCATGAGAGGGCCGGCACGGCCGGCCAGGAGGTAGAAGATGTGTCCGTGCTGTTGGGATCAGTCGTGGGGACCGCCGCAGGCTCGCTTCGGGCCGCCCTGGGCCTGGGCTGGGGGACCCTGGCGGGGAGGACCGTGGCGGGGCGAGGCCGGGCCGTGGGCGGCGGGGCCGTGGTGGAGCTCCCGTCCGCGGCGGGAGGACCTCGAGGAGGCCAAGCGGCACCTCGAGGAGCGCCTGGCGGAGGTGAACGAGGAGCTCAGCCGTGAGAGCGCCGGCGGATGAGATCGCCGCTCCGGAAAGGGAACCAGTCATGACGACGAGAGACGCCGGCCCGTGCCGGTGCTGGAGTCGCTACCAGTGGGCCTCGGTGTTTCCGATCCCCGACGAGCCCGAGGACCCAGGCTGGGACCTGAGCCAGTGGCCGGGCGACCAGGGATCCGGCAAGTTGCCGCGCCGGGCCGAGCGGTGCAACCCGGACACCGCCGGTGGCTTCAGTGGGTTCGGGCACAACCCGGGCGGCAATCGCTGGGCACCGGCCCATTGAGCGGATGGCGACGGCGATGGTTCCTCGCATGCCCGCGCGCGTGGGAGCCGGAGTAAGCCTCGGGCGGGCGACCGACCGTGGCTGAGATCGGCGCTCCGATCCCCGCCCCTCGGGCCGAGCCGGGCGCGATCCGGCTCGGCCTGCGGGCCAACCTCCCGCAGTTCACTCTGCTCGTGGGCGTCGTGGCGCTCGTGGGCGGGATGATCGGCCAGGAGCGCACGGTGCTTCCGCTGCTGGCCGAGCAGCTCTTCGGGCTCCCGGGATACACGGCGGTGGTCACGTTCATCGTCGCGTTCAGCGTCGTCAAGGCGGCCACCAACTTCTTCGCCGGGACGCTGTCGGATCGCTTCGGCCGTAAGCCGGTGCTCGTCGTCGGCTGGCTCGTCGGCCTGCCCGTGCCGCTGCTGCTCATGTGGGCGCCAGATTGGAGCTGGATCATCCTCGCCAACATCCTGCTCGGCGTGAACCAGGGGCTCACCTGGTCGACGACGGTGATCATGAAGATCGATCTGGTCGGCCCTGAGCGGCGCGGCCTCGCGATGGGCCTCAACGAGGCCGCCGGGTACCTCGCCGTCGCGCTGACCGCACTCGCCACGGGCCTCATCGCCCAGTCGGCGGGCCTGCGCCCGGCGCCGTTCTTCCTGGGCCTCGCGTACGCCGGGCTGGGTCTCGGGATCTCGACGCTCTTCGTGCGCGAGACGCACGGCCACGCGCGCCACGAGGCGACGCTGCGCGGCCCGGCCACGCCGGACGCGGCCGACCCGCCGGTGGCATCGAACGCCAGCCTCTCCACGCGCCAGATCTTCGTGCTCACGAGCTTCCGCGAGCGGGCCCTCTCAGCCTGCAGCCAGGCGGGTTTCGTGAACAACGCGAACGACGGGATGGCCTGGGGGCTGCTGCCGCTGTTCTACGCCGCGGCCGGGCTGAGTGTGGGCGAGATCGGCCTCCTGGCCGCCCTGTATCCGGCGATGTGGGGGGTCGGCCAGCCGTTCACGGGCGCCCTGTCCGACCGGATCGGGCGCAAGTGGCTCATCGCGGGCGGCATGTGGGTGCAGGCCGCGGCCATCGGGCTCATCGCCGCGACGCGGGGCTTCCTGCCCTGGGCAGTGGCGTCGCTCCTGCTCGGGCTCGGGACGGCGATGGTCTACCCGACGCTGCTGGCCGCCATCGGCGACGTTGCGCACCCGAGCTGGCGAGCGCGCGCCGTGGGCTCGTACCGGCTCTGGCGTGACGCGGGGTTCGGCGCCGGGGCGCTGCTGGCAGGCGTCGTCGCCGACGCGGCCGGCCTCGCCGCGGGGATCTACGTGGTCGCCGCGCTCACGGCGCTGTCCGGCCTGGTAGTCGCGGTTCGGATGTATGAAACGCGGACACGTCCCGCGTGAGTTCGAGCGGGGCCCCATGGTCGGGTCACCCACAAATAGGAGAGGTTGGTCCTCCACTTCGGTACAGTAAGATGCCGGGGTGTCTCGTGAGGCCCCGCAGGGCGGCATCGACTACCCGCGCACGCATGCGGAGCTGCTGAGCTGGTTCCCCAACGAGGCGGCCTGCCTCGACTATCTCGCCTGGCTGCGCTGGGCCGACGGCTTCGTGTGCCCGGCCTGCGGCACGCGGAAGGGCTGGCGGATCGCCGATGGGCGCTGGTCGTGCGCCGGCTGCGCGCGGCTCGTGTCGGCCACGGCGGGCACGATCTTCCACGCTACCCGCACGCCACTCACGACGTGGTTCCTCGCCGCCTGGCACCTGACCACCCAGAAGAACGGCGTCTCGGCGCTGGGCCTCAAGCGGGTGCTGGGGCTCGGCTCGGAGCAGACCGCGTGGGCGATGCTGCACCGCTTCCGGACCGCGATGGGCCGCACCAGCGCCGATCTGTTGTCCGGTCGGGTGGAGGTCGACGAGACGGTGTTCGGCGGACCCGAGCCTGGCCGTCGTGGCCGCGGCGCGCTCGGCAAGACGCTCGTTGGGGTGGCGGTCGAGCTGCGCGGCACGGGCCTCGGGCGCTGCCGGATGGGCGTCCTCCCCGACGCCGGCTGGCGGAGCCTCCAGACCTTCTTGGTCGAGCGTGTCGAGCCCGGGGCGACGCTCGTCACCGACGGCTGGGGCGCCTACCCGAAGGCGACCGAGGGCCGCTACGTCCACGAGCCGTTCATCATCGCCGGCTCGGGCTGGGACGCCCACGAGCTGCTGCCGGCCGTCCACCGGGTGGCCTCGCTGGCCAAGCGTTGGCTGTTGGGCACCCACCAGGGCGGCGTCAAGCCGGGTCACCTGCCCGCCTACCTCGACGAGTTCACGTTCCGCTTCAACCGTCGCCGCTCGCGCTCACGCGGCCTCCTCTTTTATCGTCTCCTCTCGCAGGCCGTGGTCGCCGCGCCCAGGACGTACCGCTCGCTGGTAGTCGGTCATCCCTCGCGCCGGCTGCAGATGCCCGAGCCGCCCTTCGAACGACGGCTCACCGTGGAACGCCCGGCGCTGGTCATCGGCACTCGGCCCTGGCGCGGAGATCTTGCTCCGCGCTGAGGTCCGACTGTACCGAAGTGGAGGACCAACTAGGAGAGATGCATGATGGATCGAATGACGACCGTCATGGCCGAGCGCATGGCGGGGCGCATGAGCCCCGACCAGATGCAGGCCATGATGGTCGAGATGATGACTCAGCTCTTCGCCGGGATGGAGCCCGCCGAGCGGATGGCCTTCATGCGGGCGATGATGGAGGCCTGCATCCCGAGGCTGACCGAGGGCCTCACGCCGGAGCAGCGTGCGGAGCTCGTCTCCTCGATCGTCGCGCAGGTAGGCGGCGAGCCCGGCGCCCGCCCCTTGTCGTCACGGCCGGCCGCGGAGCCGTCGCGGTGACCGCTCACGATCACTCCTCTGGTCAGCTCCGGCGGTGGCGGCCGTCGGTGGCCGAGGCAACGGGCGCGCTGTCGCCATGATGCCCTACGGCGCCGGACCACTCGGCTGGCTCTGGCTGCTGGCCGGGCTTGGACTCATCGCGGGCATCGCCCTGATCGTCGTCTGGGCCGCCCAGCGGGGAGCCCGCGGATCGGGCGACGAGGCGATCCGGACGCTCGAGGTGCGCTTCGCCCGAGGCGAGCATCGCCCGCGCCGGCAACACCCCCGCCGTCTGTCACGCTGGCGCCTCTGCCGAGCTCGTCTCCGATGCGTTCGAGTGGGCCCGCCTCCCAGGCGACACCACCGGGCTCGCAGCACGCCGGTGGGTCTGCGCCCTGGCCGAGCCCGACCCCGGTGCATTTCGAGACCCACCACCCCGAGATGGCCCTCATGCCCTACGAAACCCACGCTCCGAGCTGGACGCAGGATCCCTGGTCGAGCGGCTGGCCGCACGACGGCTGGTGACGGAGCGCTGCGGCAGTTGCATCCGGATGCGGCACTCGCGTCAGTGACTCCAGGCCCCGCGCCATCGCCTTACGCCCGCGCCGCCCGCAGGCCGTTGGCGACGGCGATCAACTCGGCCGTCTCGTGCACCGTCACCGCGATCGCGATCGTGAACAGCCCGGCCGCGGCGCCCGGGATGAGGACGGCGAGGAGCGCGAGCGAGAACGCGATGTTCTGGCGCGAGATCAGCCTGGCCTTCCGTCCGATCCGGAGGGCGTAGCCCACCTTCTCGAGGTCGTCGGCCATGAGCGCGACGTCCGCTGCTTCGATCGCGGCGTCGGTCCCGGCTGTGCCCATGGCCATCCCGATCGTCGCCTGGGCGAGCGCCGGCGCGTCGTTCACGCCGTCGCCGATCATCGCCACCGCGCCGTACTCGCGCTCGAGCTCGCGGATCGCGACGACCTTGTCCTCGGGGTTGAGGCCTGCCCGGACGTCGTCGATCCCGAGCTCCCTTGCGATCGTCTGGGCCGTCCGGCCTTTC
>JAJYJR010000134.1 GCA_021789355.1 Chloroflexota bacterium
CGTCGTCCGTGCCGGCCTTGAACGCGAGGCCGAGCAGCGCGACCCGGGCGCCGGCGAGCGGCCGGCCGAGCAGCCCGCCGAGCCGCGCCACGACCGCGCGCTGGTGCGACACGTTCGAGCCGCTCACCGCGTCGATGAGCGGCGTGGGCACTCCCGCCCGGGCGCTCAGCAGCGGCAGCGCGAGCGCCTGCTCGGGGAGGCACGATCCACCGATCCCGGGCCCGGCGCTCAGGAACGCCTTGCCGATCCGATCATCCATCCCGACGCCGGCCGTGACGAGGTCGACGTCGGCTCCGACGGCGTCGCAGATCCGGGCCAGCTCGTTGGCGAACGCGATCTTGATCGCGAGGAAGACGTTCGAGGCGAGCTTGATCAGCGCCACGGACCGGGCGTCCGCCACGAGCGTGGGGGCGTTGAGCGGCGCGTAGAGGTCGGCCACGGCCTGCGCGGCCTCGCGGTCCTCGGGGCGGAGCCAGCCGGTGACGACGCGGCTCGGAACGTCGAAGTCCCGCAGCCCCGCGCCCTCCCGCATGAACTCCGGGTTGGTGACCACCGTGGGGCAGGGTCCGGTGGCCCGCCGGTCCTGTACCAGCCGGGTCAGCCGGTCCGGCCCCTCCACCGGCAGCGTCGAACGGACGATGACGATGTGATCGGGAGGAGCCGATTCCAGCAGGCCCGCCACGGCGCGCTCGACCTGCCCGGTGGAGAGCGGACCCTCCGGCCCGGTCGGGGTCCCCACGCAGACGATGGAGCAGGCGGCGCCGGCGGGCGGGACGGGGTCGGTCGTGAACGCGAGCCGTCCGGCCGTCGACTCGGCACGGATGGCGTCCTCGAGCCCCGGCTCGAAGATGGGCGAGCGGCCGCCCGCCAGGGTGGCGATGCGCGCGGCGTCGATGTCCGAGACGGTGACGCGGTGGCCCAGCCGGGCGAAGCCGACGGCGGTGACCAGGCCCACCGGTCCCGCGCCGACGAGGAACAGGTGCACGGGCGACTCCTGTCGCGGCGGATGTCGCGGCGATGGTACGCGGGACGACCCCTACAGCATCGAGCGGACCTGTCCCCCATCCACGGGGATCAGGCTCCCGGTGACGTAACTCGCGCGGGCCGAGGCGAGGAACGCCACCACCGCACCCAGCTCGGCGGGATCGCCGTACCGCCCCAGCGGGATGGTGCGCGCCTGTTCCGCCCGCACGTCGTCCTCCGACCGCCCGGTGCGCGCCGCGGTGTCGCGGTCCAGCTGCCGGATGCGTTCCGTGTTGAGACGCCCCGGCCCTACGGCGTTCACCAGGATTCCGTCCGGCGCCAGCTCGATCGAGAGCGTCTTCATGAGCCCCTGGACGGCCGACCGCAGCGAGTTGCTCGTGATCAGGTTCGCGACCGGCTGCTTGACGCTCCCGCTCTCGATGAACACGATCCGGCCGCCGCCGGAGCCGCGCACCCGCTCATCCCGCAGGCAGGGGAGCGCTGCGCCGACGAGGCGCACCGCGGACAGGAAGGTCAGGTCCACCGAGCGTCGCCACTGGTCCTCGGAGATCGTCTCGAAGGGGCCCGGGGGTGGACCGCCCGCGTTGACGACCAGGACGTCGAGGCGGCCGAAGCGGTCCATGGTCGTCCGGACCAGGCGTTCGGCGGTCTCCGGCAGGGCGACGTCGCCAGCGACCCAGGCGACCCGCTCCCGCGGCGGTCTCCGGCCCCGGCCGGCGGCGAGCCAGATGTCGGCGTCGTCGGCCGTGACGGGGTCGAGCCTCCCGCCGCCGGCGGGCGCCTGCTCGACTTCGGCGGCGAGCTCCGTGGCCGCCGCCGCGAGCGCGACCTCATCGCGCGCGGCGAGCATCACCGAGGCACCCTCGCGCAGCAGCTCGAGGGCGGACGCCCTGCCCAGGCCCCTGCTGGCCCCGAGCACCAGCGCGACCCGCCCATCCAGACCGAGATCCATCGCCTGCCTCCGTTCGCAACTTGATCCTCATGCTGCCACGTTGCCGTCCGGGACGGCGTGGAGGCACCGCGCGCCGTGCGGCCTGGGCCGTGGCACGGGCGCCAGCCGCGCGGCACGGCGCCGCCTCTGCTCCAATCGGGCCATGCCCACGGGGACCATCGCGCGATGGTCTCGGCGTCCCGCAACGAGCAGGCTGGGTCGACCGCCGCGGGGCGCCGGAGCGCCGAGCGGTGGCCACGCGAACCCGCCTGGAGCGCTGTCATGCACCGTCGACCGCTCGCCGCCCTCGCTGCCGCGCTCGCCGTCGCGCTGCTCGGTCCCATGCTGACGCCCGCCGGGCTCCCGCTGGCCGCTCCGGCCGTCCGGGCCGCGACGCAGCCGAAAGTCGTGGTGGTCGTGGGGCCCACCCACTCGCTCACCGCGAGCAACCTCCAGTGGGGCGAGGCGATCGCGCAGGACGCGGCGGCGCACGGCGCCATGGTAGTCCGGGTGTTCCATCCCCATGCCACCTGGGCCGAGGTATCCGCCGCCGCGGCAGGCGCCAGTGTCCTCATCTACCTGGGGCACGGCAACGGCTATCCGTCGCCGTATACGACGACCCTGATGCGCGACCGGCAGGACGGCATGGGGCTCGACCCCGTGGACGGCGCCGCCGACGATCAGGTCAGGTACTACGGCGAGCAGTACATGGCGACCCTGCGACTGGCGCCGGACTCCCTGGTGCTCCTCAACCACCTGTGCTACGCGAGCGGCGACAGCGAACCCGGCCTCCCCCAGCCCACCCAGGCGGTGGCGGTGGAACGCGTCGACAACTTCGCCGCGGGGTTCATCGCGGGCGGCGCCTCCGCCGTCCTTGCCCTGGGAACGGACGACGCGAGCGGGATCCTGGACGCGCTCTTCGGCCCGACCCAGACGCTCGACCAGTTGTTCATGTCGAATGGCGGGATCGGTGTGGCCCAGATCGTGACGGCTTCCATCCGCACGCCGGGCGCCCTGCTGCACCTCGACCCGGATTCCGCCACGTCCGGCTTCTATCGATCGCTCGCCGGCAACCTGGATCTCCTCTCCTCGGCGGTGATCGGTGGCACCGGCGCGCCCGGCTCTCTCCAGGGCGCCACGCCGACCCCCACCCCCTCGCCATCCGCCCCCCCGTCGTCGTCCGTTGTCGTGCCGTCGCCAATCGTGCCGTCGCCCGCGGTGCCGGCCTCCATCCCGGCGCTGCCGCCCGCCCCGGCCCCCGTCCTGGCGTCCCTGGTGGCCCCGTCGGTCTTCACGCCGAACGGCGACGGCATCTCGGACACGCTCGCGGTGTCGTACGCGATGACCGCGCCCGGCGCGCTCGACGTGGCCGTCGCGTCGGCGTCCGGCGCCGTCGTGCGCCACATGGTCCTCCCTGCGATGCCGGCCACCGGCCGCTTCTCCTGGGACGGGCGCGGCGACGGCGGTGAGGTCGTGCCGGATGGTGTGTACTCGCTGGCGGCCGCGCCGATGGGCGGGACGGGCATCCCGGGCGCCGCGCTCACGGTCCGGACCCGCGTCCTCACGGCCATCAAGTCGCCCGGCGTGGCACCGGCGGTCTTCTATCCACTCGACGGCGACCAGGTCGCCGCCGTCACCTCGCTGTCCGTCACGTTCACGCAGCCCGCCACCGTCACCTGGACCGTGACCGATGCCTCGGGACGTGTGGTCCGCACCCTCTGGGAGGCGCGCCCGACGCAGGCCGGGGCATGGACCCTGCCGTGGGACGGGACCGGCTATGCGCCTGGCACTGCCGTGCTCTCGCGCCTGCCCGCGGGGCAGTACCTCTCGACGATTGCCGCGACAACGGCGGCCGGCACGGTCCTGATGCGGAGCGCGATCTGGCTGACGCCGTTCCGGCTGGTGGCGTCGGCGGGGACCGCGACGGCCGGGAACACGCTGGCCCTGTCGATCACGACCGCCCAGCCGCTGCGCACGGCGCCCCGCCTGGTCGTGGCGCAGCCTGGCCTCGCGCCGTACGTGGTCACCGCCCGGGCGACCGGGGCGCTCGGGTATCGCGCCGTGTTCCGGCTGCGCGCGGGACCGGTCGGGACCGTCCGGCTCGTCGTCCTTGGCACCGACCGCGCCGGCCACGACCTTGCCGCGAACGCCAGCATCCGGCTGCGGTAACGGAGGCGCGGACGGCGCTCCTGCCCGGTGAGCTTCCCATGACCGGCGCGGAGCCCGGTAGACTCCACGCGATGAACTTGCCGGAGCCGGGCACCGCCTGGGACGACACGTGGGTCGTGCTGCCCACGTACAACGAAGTGGAGAACCTGGCGGGGATCGCCGCCGCGATACTCGAGCGGCTTCCCGGCGCGACGCTCCTTGTCGTGGACGATGCGTCACCGGATGGCACGGGCGCAATGGCCGACTCGCTGGCGGCCGCGGATCCCCGCGTGCGGGTCCTGCACCGTCCCGGCAAGCAGGGGCTCGGCCGGGCGTACCTGGACGGATTCCGCGTCGCGCTGGCGGGGGGCGCCGGCCGCATCGTCCAGATGGACGCCGACTGGTCGCACGACCCCGCGTACCTGCCGTCGCTCGTCGAGCCGCTCCTGCATGGCGCGAGCCTGGTGATCGGGTCGCGCTACATTCCGGGCGGCGGCGTCACGGAGTGGGGGCTCGGACGGAGGGTTATCTCCCGCGGCGGGTCGATGTTCGCCCGGCTGGTCCTCGGGCTCCCGGCGCACGACCTGACGGGGGGGTTCAAGGCCTGGCGCCGCGAGACGCTCGAGGCGATCCCCTGGGACGGGGTCCACGCCGGCGGGTACGTGTTCCAGATCGAGATGACCTACCGGGCTCGACAGGCGGGGGCCCGCGTGGTCGAGATCCCGATCGTGTTCCGGGACCGGCGAGCCGGGGTCAGCAAGATGTCGCGCCGGATCGTGGTCGAGGCGCTGCTCGTCGTGCTGAGGCTCCGCTGGGAGTCGCTGCGAGGGCGCCGCCCCTTGCCACGCCGGGCGCCGACGCCCGACGCCGCCCCGCTCGATGCGGCGCAGACCGCGGAGCGGCAGGGTTGATGCGCGAGCTCGCCGGCCTCGAGCCCCGGGTGCCTGAACGGCCCGCGCCGACGAGGGTCGTCATCGATCTGCGCCCCCTCCAGGAGCCGGAACGCACGCCGATCACGGCCGGTTACCTTCAGCGTCTCATGGCGGCCTTCACGGAGGACCCGCTTCCGGGTGAGTCGTTCGTGCCCGTGCTGCGGGCGCTGCGCCCCGATCCGACGCGCGAACTCGAGCGCCTGGGACTCCCGGTCGCGGGGCGCCGGCGGGTGCTGCCGACCGCCCGCTTCCTCCGATCCGCGGGGCTGACGGTCGACGCGTTTCAGCTGCGCGGCGCCGAGCTCGGGGCGGCGCGGGCCGTGGAGGGGCAGGGTGCGCTGGGCGCCGTCTACCACACCGCGGGTGGCGCCGTACCGCTCGGCTCGGACCTGCCGGTCGTCGCGACGCTGCTCGACCTGGCTCCCTGGGAGCTCCCCTCGATCTACGCGGCCAGCCCGGCGGCGCGCTTCGGTCACCGGCTCCGGGCGCGGATCCTGCGGGACGCCACCCGCCTCATCGTCTGCTCGGACGCGACCGCGGAGGCTGCGCGGCGGCTCGTGCACGTCCGGCCGGAGCGGATCGCCGTGGTCCGCATGGCGGCCGCTGGCGCGTTCTCGCCGGCGGCCGGACAGCGGGACCGCGTGGCCGCCCTGCGCGCCCGCCTCGGCCTGCCGCCGAGATACCTCGTGTTCGCCGGTCGGTACGACGCGCGCAAGGATCTCGGGACGCTGTTCCGCGCTTTGGCCGCCCTGCGCGACGAGCGGCCCGATCTGTCGACGAGACGGCGGCGCGCGCCCGCCGAAGCCGCCGCCGTCTCCGCCACGGCGCCGGATACGGGAGCCTACCGGGGACCGGCCGCCGCGGCGGTCGCCCAGGCGGACACTGACGTGGAGGGGGTGCCCTGGCCTCCGGTGGTGCTGCTCGCGGGCGCCCAGGGTGCGGACGCGAGCGACGCGCCCGCACTGGCACGCGCCGCGGCGCGGTACGGCGTGGAGGATCTCGTGCGGCTGGTCCCGTACCTCGACCCGGACGACCTGGCGACGCTCGAGGCGGGCGCGGAGGCGGCGGTGTTCCCGGCGATCAGCGAAGGGACGGGGCTTGCCGTGCTCGAGGCGATGGGAGTCGGGATCCCCGTCGTCGCGTCACGGGTCGGTCCGCTGCCAGAGCTGGTGGGGCCGGCCGGGATCATCGTCGAACCGCGCGATCCGGGCCGCCTGGCGGCCGCCCTGCGGGCGGCGTGGTCGGGGCACATCCACGACCAGCTTCGCCGCGTGGCGCACCAGCGCGCGCTCGCGGGCCGGCGCACCTGGGCGGACGTGGCGCGCGAGACGCGCGAGGTGTACGCGGCGGCGCTCCGTCGCGAGCGCCCGTGACGGCTTGCCAGCGCCCGTGACGGCTTGCCAGCGCTCGTGACGGCACAGCCGCGCCGGTGACGGGAGGGCGCTACCGCGGCGTCGGCGCCTGGGGCGCAGCCGGCGCCGGCAGCCGGAGCGTGATCGCCGTGCCCTCGGGCACCACCTGGATCGCGATCTGCCCCCGCACGAGCTGGACGGGCTCGCCGGCGGCGGCCCCGGCCGCGTGCGTCAGCACCAGGGGGGTCCCGTCGGACGCCTTGCTCCAGCGCGCCTCGATCGCGACGCCGTCGCGAAGCACGAGGGCCCTCCCGCTCCCCGTGTAACCCACCTCGAGCCGCCCCTTCTCCTGGTTCGTGATCTGCCCGGGCGCGTTCGCCAGCGGCCCGACCGCCACATAGATCACGACCACGTCGTACGGCGCGACCCGCGCGCCGGTGCCGGCGTCGATCTGCGGCACCCCGTCCACCGAGCGCAGGTACCGGTCGGTGGCGGGGTCGTAGGAGTAGGAGATGACGCCCGCCGGGTACGGCACGGTCAGCGAGCCGGTGGCCGGGCGGTCGGCGAGGGGGGCGGGATCCACGAACGACCACGCCGCCGGCGGTGCGGCGGGGACCCCCAGTCGCGCGGCCAGCGCGTCCAGCTCCCGAGTGCTCGAGTAGACGTTGTGCGGCGCGACGCGCGTCGTGATGCGCGGCATGTACGCGGCCCACCGGAACTCGTCCGCGTTCCAGACCAGCGTGCCGTTCATCGCGTCGAGGGCGGCAAGCGCGTTGGGAGCGCCCCCGACGTGCGCGTAGAGCGGTCGCCAGGCGGCGGCCCAGCCGACGAAGTACCGCCGGCTGCTCCGGATCGGGCCGATCGCGGGTGCGGCGTTCGCCTGGTACAGCGCCATGTAGCGTGGGATCCCGCCCTCGGCGGGCGCCTGGAAGAGGATGTCGGCGTCGGCGAGGCCGGCCTGCGGACGCGCCGCCGGAGCGTCGTCGATCATCACCGCGACGACGGGTCGCGCCGCGGCGGCGGGGGTCTCGAGCACGCCGTCCGTCGGTGCCGGCACGAGGGGCAGCGGCGTCGGCGACGGGATCGTCGACGCGGACGGGGAGGAGCCGGTGCCCTGGTTGCCGGCGGGGCCGGCCACGGCCGACGCCGCGGGTGTCAGGCCGGAGCCGGCTGTCGGAGGGGGCACCACCGGCGTGCCCGAGCAGCTCGAGAAGAGCAGCAGGGCGGCCAGCGGCACGGCACACGCGGCCACGAGGTTCGCGCGGCGGCCCGGGGAATCGGGCGTCCGCCGCGAGGCGACGGTCATCCGGCGCCGCAGGCTGGCGGGCCGGAGGCGGGGACGGTGGGCGGTATATCCCCGCGTCGGCGCGCTCATCGCGCCGCATCGTACCAGCCGGGAGCCGCGGACGGGTACGGGGTCCCCGCCGGCACGGCAGGGCCCCGCGGCGGTCCCGGGGTCCGTGGACGGGTACGGGGTCCGCGGAGGCCCGGGGCGGGGGCCGCCCGGGCTTTCACGATGGGCGCAGACTTGAGGGGGAGCGGTACCAGCAGCCCGAGGTGCAGGAGATGTCGGAGAACGCCGGAATGCGGCCCGAGGTCGGGCGCGGCCTGGCCGCGCGCATCGATGGGGACCATGTCGAGTTCGCGCTGGGGGCGGTGGGCATGGCGCGGGGCCGGGAGATGGATGTCGGGCAGGCGCTCGTCGGCCTGGCGCTGGCCGACGAGGTCACGATGCGACAGTCGAGTGCCCGTCTGCTCGTGGCCCGTGAGGCCGTTCGACTCGAGATGTCGGCCGCCGCGAGCGTGCTTGCCAACCACGTGGAGGTCGGACCGCGCGCGGCCGTCGGGGTGCTGGTCGCGCGCAGCGTCGAGGGCGACGTGCGACCGCTCCTGGACTGGCGCGGCGCGCTTGT
This sequence comes from Chloroflexota bacterium, assembly GCA_021789355.1. The sequence goes on from JAJYJR010000134.1 coordinate 8,261, forward strand.
GTTCGGCGCGGCGTTTGCGCTGGTGACGTCGGTGCTGCGTCCGATGCGCAGGCGCGGGCGCTGACCCCCGGTCTCGGCCGTCAGCTTGCCGCGGCCTCCCCGCCGGACTCCGTCGCGCACCGCGCGCAGACCCCGTAGAAGTCCAGGACGTGGGAGGCCACCCTGAATCCCGCGATGGCCGGGCCGTCTGCCACCAGGCAGGGGCGGATGGGCTGCAGAAGCCCGCAGCGGAGGCAGATGGCGTGCTCGTGGTGCCCGGTGGCGCAGTAGCCGTATCCCACCGCGCCCGAGGCCAGGGTCGCCCGCTTGACCCTGCCGGCGGCATCCAGGCGCTCCAGCGTCCGGTAGACGGTGGCCAGGCTCGTCGCGGGGGCGCGAGTCCGCGCCTCGCGGAGCAGCTCCTCCGGCGTCTGCAGCCGGCTCGCCGCGAGCATGACCTCCACGATCGCGCGCCGGGGGGCCGTGGACGCCGGGCCCAGCGCCGCAAGGGCCACCGCGGTCTCTCGCTGGCGCGCCCCGGCATCGTGCGGTGCGGGGTCGTCAGCGCCCGGGACCGCCGCCGCGGGATCGATGGCAGGCGCAGCAGGGACGGCCGCCGTCGTGGCATGCACAGCCGGCACCGTCGACGCACGGCCGCTCATCGCCGCGTCACCTCTGCCCGCGCGAGGATCTGCACCCGGCGCAGGGCGCGCACGAAGCTCCCGGTCGCGATCACCAGCACGATCAGCGCCACCAGGATCAGCCCGGCGTTGATGCTGTCGAGGTTCGGGATGCCGAGACCGGTCGGCAGGCCGCGGTCGATCGGATCCGCCAGCGCCGGAAAGAGCAGCGCGAAGAGGCCCCAGGCGCTGAAGAGGAGCCCGCCGTAGAGCAGCGTGTTCCCGGCCACCGCGCGCGAGACGTAGTTCATGGCCGTTTCGCCGAGTCCGCGTGTGCGCATCCACGCGCCGATCGCCGCCCCGGCCAGCGCCTGCACCAGCATCGTGCCGACGCCGAACAGCAGCCCGGGCAGGAAGGCCACCGCCGCATTCGGCATCGCGGGGGCGAGCACCGTGTAGATGATGATCGCGAAGGCCCCGGTTCCCCAGCCCGCGACGAACCCGTGCACGAGGGTCATCCGCAGCGGAATCGGCCGGTCCACGCCGGCGACGATCCCGTTGGTGCCGTCCTGCGCCCCGAGACGGAAGAGCCGGTGCAGGAACTGCTCGAAGCCCTCGGTCAGGTGCAGTTCCCGCCCGAGCCGCAGGATGTACGCGCCGGAGACCGCCATCACCACCCCGACCACCAGATCGATCGCCGCGTTGAGCGAACTGCTGGCGAGGATGGGCGCCAGCGCCAGGAACGCCAGCTCCGATGCGATCGCGCGCTGGAGGGTGAACGCGGCCGAGAACAGGAGCCCGGCCTCCAGCCCGCGCCGCCCGGACGCCGCACCGATCGCGTAGCTCACGGTGATCGGCCAGGTGTGCTCGTCCGGCGTCACGCCGTGCAGCACGCCGAGCAGGAAGGCGCTCAGCAGCACGGCGGCAACGCCGGCCCCGGCGTGGGTGGTCAGCGGATCGATCGGCATGGTGATGGGTCCTTGTTGAGAATGAGTCGCATTTGCAGTGGATGATGGCACGCCGCCGGTGGGCTGTCAACCGGCGGGGGTCCGATCCAACCGGCGGGGGTCCGATCCAACCGGCAGGGGTCCGATCCACCCGGCCCGCAGCGTCCTGCCCTCCGGCAGAGCCGCCAGTCGCCCGCCATCCGGTACACTCGCCGCCGTGATCCATCCCTCTGCCGACGTCTCTGCCGGCGCGAAGATCGGCGAGCGCACCAGGATCTGGAACCGCGCCCAGGTTCGCGAAGGGGCCGTGATCGGCGACGACTGCATCGTGGGCAAGGATGCCTACGTCGACTTCGGCGTCCACATCGGGGACCGCTGCAAGATCCAGAACGGCGCCCTCGTCTACCACGGCGTCACCGTCGAGACCGGCGTGTTCATCGGCCCCGGCGCCATCCTCACCAACGATCGCTTCCCCCGCAGCATCACGCCGGACGGCGAGCTGGCGGGCGCCGACGACTGGACCGTCAGCACCATCACCCTGCGGTACGGCTCGTCCATCGGGGCCGGCGCGGTCGTCGTGGCCGGCAACGACGTCGGGCGGTTCGCCACCGTCGGCGCGGGCGCCATCGTCACGCGCCCGGTCCCCGACCACGCGCTGGTCGCGGGAAACCCTGCGCGCAGGCTCGGCTGGGTCTGCGCCTGCGGGCAGCGGCTCGCCGACGCATCCGGCCGCCACTTCCCGGCCGAGGCGGAAGGCGTTGCCACGTGTCCCGCCTGCGGCCGCCGCTACACCATCGGCGCCGGGGTCTGTGCGGAGGTGGCCGCCCGGTGAAGGCGTCGCCTGCCCGCCCGGCACCCCGCACCCAGGAGGCCCGCCCGTGATCCCCATCTCGAAGCCGGACATCGGACCCGCGGAGGAGGAGGCCGTCCTCGACGTCCTCCGCTCGGGCATGGTCGCGATGGGCCGGAAGACCGCCGAGTTCGAGGCGGCCTGGGCCGACTACTGCGGGGTCCGCCACGCGGTCATGATGTCGAACGGGACCGTCACCACCGAGGCCATCCTCCGGGGTCTTGGCATCGGGCCCGGCGACGAGGTCATCACGGTCAGCTTCAGCTTCAACGCGACCGTCAGCACGAT
>JAJYJR010000135.1 GCA_021789355.1 Chloroflexota bacterium
CCCGACCAGATCAGAGGCGCCGACCCCACTTGCCGGACGGGGATGACCGCTCGGTTGCCGCCACCGCCGCCAGCCAGCTGTGTCCATGGCCGCGTGGACACCCACGGGAAGACCTCGCGGGCGGCGCTGTCCGATGGGCAGTCTTCGGCCCAGCAAGCTCTCGCTGGCCAGCTCGGTAACCGGTGCGAGACTCGATCTACGTCTGGACGTGAGGGCCACCGAGGAACAGGTTGGGTTGTTCTGCGGGTGGTGACAGGCCGGTCCGCTCGTGCAGGGCAGTGTCGGCGAGCCGCGCCTCGCGTCAAGGCCCCCTACTTGCGGTCGTCGGGCGTCTCGACCATGCTCAGTACGTCATGGGTCCCCGGCACGGTCTACTGGCTGAGGACCGTGACACCGAGGGTGAGGATCTCGTCGTCGACCTGCGTGATCCGCTGCGAGCGCGAGGTGATGGTTCGCTGGTCATGGTCGACACGACGATGAGCGTCGCCACGGCAGCACCCTTGGCCTCCGCGGCGGGCCGCCCGACGAGTCTGGCCCCGCTGCCTGCCCGGCCTGTCGTGGGGTCAACGGCTCGCTCCGGGGCGCGGCAGTGCAGGTTCGCCACCACTCCCCGGTGCGCGCGACGCTTCGCCGGACACGAACGGGGGCGTGAGGCGTTCGGCCCGTTCGGCGGGCCGGGCATGGCCCGATCGTGGCCGCGGTACCGTGGGCGGGGTGGTGCCAGCCGGGCGCCCGAGGCCGGGGAGGATGCGACACGGAGCTCCGGACAGTCCAGATCGAGAAGCCCGAGAACCTGAACGTGCCGGACGACACCATCAACCCCCCGCAGGGCACGCTATCACCAGAGCATGGTCGGGTGGGACATGACCCAGTACAGCGTGGCCGCTGCGAAGGCCGAGATCGCTGCCACGACCGCCTGCTTCCGGCCGGACGGCGGCGCCTGGATCACGGCCCACGCGTGGCCGCTCACGAGCTGGTGCGCGACGCTGACACCAGCGAACCAGGGCGGGAGCTTCACAGCGTTCTTCCACCGGTCGTGGGGGTCCAAGCTCATCGAGTGACGGTCGGGTCGACGATCGGCTCGACGGCCGGTGCGCCACTCCTGAGGCAGCGCGGCGGCGTCCGGGACGGGCCACCGCCGCGTGAGTCCGACCCATGTCAGGAATAGCGGCCCGGCAGTCGGGATCTAACCAACGCCGGGCCGTCGACCACGGCGATCGGGCCTTCCGTCTCTGGTGACATCTCCGCACCCTCGCCCAGGTTGGCATCCTCGCGCTCGCCCACGGGCTGGAGGGTCAACCTTCCCTTGTACCGGTCCTCGGGTCCCCGGACTGACTGGTCGCGCGTTCGGGGATTGCTCGACCGTTCGACGGCGGAGGCGCAGGATGGGCGCTGTCCGGCGCGGGCGAGGTTGGCACCGTGCCGCGAGCGCGGAGGCAGTGCGGTGACCCACAGGGCGGGACGCGAGGGTCGCGTGGGCGATCCTGTGCGTGATGGACTCGTCGAGCTCGTCGCCATCGAAACCCGGACCGTCGACTCACTGAGCGCCTGGGACGCGGTCGTGGGCGACGGCGGGGACGTGGCGGAGACGATCGCTGGGATGCGCAGGGCTGCCGCCTCCCGCCGCGACGCGCTCGAACGTCGGATCGGGCTCATCGGGGCAAGCGGCCGCGGCGCGATCGAGTCCGGGGTCGTACCTGCGCCGCCCTCCTCCCCATCCGACGCGCTGCGCCGGGCCGCCGCCTTCGCGCTCGACGCCGCGTCCACGTACGAGGCGGTCTACCTTGCCGCCCGCCTCGGGTACGACGACGACACCTGCGCGCTGCTCGAGGCACAGCTGGCCGACTGCGTGGCGGGCCTCGCGGCCGCCCGCCGGGCGCTCCCGCACGCGGTCGCGCGGGAACTCGCGGAGGTCGGCGCGATCTGCACCTGCCGATGCCCGATGTGCAGCATCGGGCTGTGCGGATGCATTCGGGCCACGCGGGCGATCTCCGAGCTCGGCTGGACCGGGCACGAACCCGGGCCTGCCCGCGGCCTGCTCCTGCAGTCGCCGCCGCGGCCCGGCAGCCAGCTCTCCGAGGCGGGTCTCGCTCAGGGTGATCGGGTCCTCTCCGTCGACGGGGACGAGGTGGGTGAGAACGGGGACGTGCAAGCCGCGCTGCGCCGACGCGAGGTCGGGCAGGAGGCCCGCCTCGCGGTGGAGCGCCCGACGGGCGAGAGGATCGAGATCACGGTGCGACGAGTCGCCTGACCAGCGGGGCGTGGGAGAGACCGTTCCCTTGCCGGGGTGCCTCCTCGATTGGCAGGCGGCAGGCCTGCCCGGTATGGCCGCTTCGATCGCCTGACCGGTCTTCGGCTAGCTCGCCGGTTCGATCCAGGCCAGCACCTCGTAGTCCTCGCCGGTCGGCCCCGTGGTCATCGTCTCGCTCAGCCGCAGTCCAGCGTAGCCGCCGCTCCCGCTGAGCACCGCTCCGACATGGTGCGTCCCCTCCGGGTACGACGCCTCCGCGAAGGCGGCATAGCGCCCTTCCCAGCTTCCCGCGTCAGTCACGAGCCTCGCGCTGCCCCAGAGGAAGGCGCTCGCGTCGCTCAGGACGTTGACGTTGACCTCGACGGTCTGCGTCCCGGCCACGCGGGCGTCCGCGCTCGATACCTCGCAGACGATCTCGGAATTGCGCCACTGGCCCGGGCCCGCTGAGGTCGCGTACACGGTCTGTTTGCAGACGGCGCGGCCGACGATCGTGGCCTCGGCAGCAGGGCTCCCTGGCACAGCGACGGGCGGTCCGACGGTGACACGCACAACGGCCTCCGGCGTGGAAGCCGCGGTTGGCGTTGGGGTGATCGTGCTCAACGACGCGGTCGCGCCGGCGGCCGGCGTGGTGCCTGTCGCCGCTGGCGTGGACACCGGACTGGACGCGCACGCACCCAAGAACCCGGCGATCGACAGGACCGCCAGCGCCCGGACGGTGATCCCGCCGCGCACGCTGGATCGTCGCTGGCTGTCCCCCGTCCCGTTCCCGATGGTCGAACCGCGGTCCATCGGCAGTCCGCTCTCCGTTGTTCTGCGTCGCATCGGACCCTCCTTCCAGCCGCTACCGTCTTGCCGGAACCGTCGACAGGTACCGCAGGCCGCCGGGTGCCGCTCCCTCGGGCAGCAACCAGACCGAGGGGATCTCCTCCCAGCCGAGCACGCCGGGCGGCGGAGGTCCGGCCAACGTTCCGCTCACGAGCAGATCCCGACCGCAGGTGAGCGCGTGCTCGAAGTCGCTGCGTCCGCCCGTGTGCGATGGCCGGCGCGTCCACGCGATGCCGTCGGCGGAGGTCCAGATGACGCCCCGATACGGGAAGGCGAGGCCACTCGCCGCGGGCTGCGCTGAGACGGCCGGGGAGGCGGCGGCAGCATCTTCGACGCGTCCGACCGCCACGAACCCGTCGGCCGTGGAGATCATCGACGCGATGATGATCGACCCGATCGGGCCCAGGTCCGGGATCGGCCGCGACAGCCACGTGATCCCGTCGCGCGACGTCCACGCCTCCCAGCCCGATCGCCGGGTGCCGAACGCGGTCAGAACCCCGGCCCGGTCCACCGTGACGAAGAAGATGCGGGGCCACTGCATGGCGCCCGCCTGAGCCGATGGCGGAGTCGCGTCTGCCGCCGTCGCGACATCGTGTGCGCGCCTCCATGCGACGCCATCGCGTGATGTCCAGATCGGTACGCCTGTATCCGCCTCGCCGACCGCTACGAGGCCCACCTCGCTCGCGATCACGTCGTCGAGCCCGTAGAAGTAGCCCTGCTCGGCGCCCTCGAGCGGCGCGACCCGGGTCCAGCTCGAGCCATCGCCAGAGGTCCAGATCGCGGACACGGATTCGGCGGCGCCGACCGCGACGAGCCGGCCCGCGCGTACGCCCAGGTCCTTGACGTAGCTGGACGCGTCGATGGCGGCCCCGGACAATCGAAATGGGTCGTCGCCCACCTGCCGCCAGCTGCGCCCGTCCGTTGAGGTCCACGCCACCACCCCGCCATCGGCGAGCGCCACGTAGCCCGGCCCGCCCGCGGTCACCGCGCGGAGCGCGTCGACGGAGGTGCCGCGGGCCGCCGCCGGCTCCCAGCGACGACAGTCGGACGAGGACCAGAACGCGGCATGCCCGTTGGCGTCGCGGCCGACGGCCACGTAGCCGCCTGGACCCTCCGCGATGTCGGCGAACGTGCCGCCGGCCGGCACGTCAAGGAGCTGCCAGCCCGTCGGCGGGCGCGACGACCCCGCGAGGAGCGCTCCGCCGAGGAGCGCCGCCAGGAGCGCGCCGAGGAGCAGCAGCAGGGCCAGGCGGGACGGCACGGAAATCGGCCAGATCGCGGATCGAGCGACTCGCTGCTGCGCCGCCGCCCGGGTCACGCCGAGGGCGTCGATCTCGGTGGGGGCCTCGTCGAGGTACTGGCGGTACGCCGCCGCGAAGCGCCGCTCGAAGGCGTCGAACTCAGACATCCTCGAGCTCCTTCCGTAGCCGACCCATGAGCCGCATGAGCCGCGCCCGCACCCCGGAGGCGGAGATCCCGAGCAGCGGAGCGATCTCCGACGAGTCGAGTTCGGCGCCGTACCGAAGTGCGACGAGCGAGCGCTCCTCCGGGCTGAGCCGGCGCAGCGCGTTGACGAGGTCGAGGCGCCGGATGACTGCCGATGCGTCCGCTCCCTCGTCGTCGGGCGGATCGAGCTCGATCTCCATGATGTGTCCGCGGTGCCGGCGACGCACGAGGTGTCGCGCCTCGTTCGCCGCCACCGCGATGAGCCACGATCGGAGGTGTTCGGGTTCCCGCACCGTGCGCAGCCGTCGCCAGGCGATCAGCCAGGCCGCCTGCGCCGCGTCACGGGCCAGCTCGGGTTCGCCGCAGATCCCGTAGGCGACCCGCACCATGTCCCCGTGGTAGGTCGCCACCAGGCGAGCAAACGCCGTCTCGTCACCTGCCGCCGCCCGCTGCAGGATCGCGATCGTCGCATCGGCGGTGACCACGCCCGTCATGCCTTAGAGAGGCTCCGGAGGGCACGAACTGTTGCGCCGCGCCAGGTCGGCCGTCAGCCTCGTCCCTCACGGTAGGGGGCGCCGGTCGCGCGACCCAGAGCCGTTGATCCTCAACTCGCCAGGGCATGACTCCCGGGTCGCTCTGCCACAGCATTCGCGCCGCCATCCCACCGGGCGGCGACGGTCTCCGACCGAGCCCGGTCAGCCATCCAACGCGAACCAGCACCACTCGTTGCGCAACCGCTGGTCGTCGAGCACGAGATCCCGAATCTCAGGCAGCGGTCGTCGCCCCGACGTCGCTGCCGCTGCGGGGCACGGCCCTCGTCGTCGGGTACAACGACCAGTCGCCGCAGTGGGGCGCCTGTAACGTGCCCGTCGGCCTCGCCTCGGCCATTCGCTTCATCGCGTCACCATGACAGGCACCATCGGTCGCCTCATCGGCGAGCTCTGGCCGAAGCCGTTCAAGAACTCTTCGCCGGTTCACGTCGCGCACCGCAGCTGTCGGTCCGTTCGCCACGGAGGCCGTGCTCTTCATGGGCGAGGTCACCGACCCGTCGGCGGCGAAGGGGAGATGAAGATGCACCGGCGGATCCACCCCCGCGGCTGCCTCGCATTCATGGTGGCGACCCTCGTGATCGCGAGCTGCGCAGGATCCACCCCGACCCATGGCTCCCGAGCGATGCGGTGGTGCCGAAGCCGGGACTCGAACCCGGACGAGGTTGCCCTCAACGGTTTTTGAGACCGTCGCGTCTGCCTGTTCCGCCACTTCGGCACTCGTGATTCGTGCTCGATCTCGTTCTCAGGAGTGGCCCACGTGCCCACGATTGCGGAGCGAGTCGAGCATCGCGGGGCCGATCGTACAACGCCGGCGAACGGGGTTCGAACCCTGACCCGCATCGCATGGAAGACACGGGCTCTCGCCGGGCGAAACGGTGGGATGGCACTTGCGCGCTCCGTGCGCGCGCGACCACGCTTCGACCCGAGATGCCTCTGGCGCAGCAGACGCGGCACAGCCTTCGCGGACCAGCGGGATCCGGATGGGACGACGCAGCGCCGCTCGTGATCACGAAGCTGGATCCGGCGCTGCCCCCGCCCGGATACCGCGAGCGCCCCCGCGTCAGCGGCTGGCTCGACCGGGCGCTCGACGATCGCATCCGCCTGACCCTGGTCGCGGCGCCGCCGGGCTACGGCAAGAGCGTGGCGGTCGCCGGGTGGCTCGCGTCGCGACAGATCCCCCATGCCTGGCTCTCGCTCGACGCGGGTGACGACGATCCCGCCCGCTTCGTCCGGTACCTCGCCGCCGCGCTGTCCACGCCGCGTCCGGCCGCGGCCGCCGCATGCGCTCACCTCCTCGGGCCGGGCGCAACCCCACCGCCCGAGCTTGCGGCTGCGACGCTGCTCGAGGCGATCGGCGCCGCAGACGAACCCCTGGTGCTCGTGCTCGATGACTACCACCTCGTCACGGCCCGGGCGATCCACACCCTCGTCGGGTACCTCATCGAGCGCGCCCCGCCGTTCTGCCACGTCGTGCTGCTGAGCCGCGAGGACCCGCCCTTCGGGCTCGCGCGGTTGCGCGCGCACGGCCGCCTCGCCGAGCTGCGCGCCGAGGATCTGCGCTTCACGGCCGATGAGGGGGCCGCCTACTTCGCCGGTGCCCGCCCGACGCTCACGGCGGACGAGCTCCAGCGACTCCTGGACCGCACCGAGGGGTGGGTCGCCGCCATGCAGCTGGTCTCGCTCGGGCTCGCCAGGACGGATGCCGCGGCGAGCGTGATCGGGGCCTTCGAAGGCAGGCCGCGGTACGTCCTCGACTACCTCGCCGACGAGGTCCTCGCGCGTGTCGACGTGGAGCTCCGGGCGTTCCTCGTGCAGACCTCGATCGCCGAGCGGTTCAGCGCCGAGCTCTGCGCGGAGCTGACCGGGCGCTCGGACGCGGCTGCCCTCCTGGGGCGAGCCGAGCGCAACCACCTGTTCGTCATCCCGCTCGACGAGGAGCGGCGCTGGTACCGGTACCACGGCCTCTTCGCCGACTACCTCCGCTCACGCCTCACGGAGGACGAGCGACGGGACCTCCACGGACGCGCGGCGCGCTGGCTGGAGGCGTCCGGCTTCGCCCGGGAAGCGATCCCGCACCTGCTGGCGTCCGGGGGCGTGGACGACGCGGGGCGGCTTGTCGGGCGCGAGGCCCGCGACGCGTTCGAGGCCGGGGAGCATGCCACGCTGCTTCACTGGATCGACGCCCTGCCGCCCGACCAGGTGGCTGCACGCGCGGACCTGGTCTCGTGGCACGCCTGGGCACTCTTCGACACCGGGCAGCTCGCGGCGGCCGACGCGGAGGCCGAGCGACACCTCGCCGCGACCTCCGAGCGCGGGCCGGCCGAGGGACGCCTCTTCGCTCTCCGGGCGCTGCTCCAGACCGTCACGGGCCCCGACGCTGAGTCGCTTGCGCAGGCCGGGCTCGAGCTCGTGGGCGACGATGGCTTCTTCCGCTCCGCGTGCCTCCAGGCGATCGGCCTCGCGACGCTGGCCCGCGGTGAGCTTCCGGCCGCGGTCGCGTCCCTGGGCGCGGCGTTCGAGATCGTCAGGCACGCCGGGGCCGCGGTCGCCTTCGCCGGCGTGACGCCCCTCGCGCAGGCACTCCTCGCCGCCGGGCGCCGCGGGGACGCCGAGCGGCTCTGCCATGAGCTGCTCGAGGAGTACGGCACTGGCGACGGCCGGATCCGCACGATGGGTTGGTACCTCGACGTGGTGCTGGGCATGCTCCGCTACGAGGCGAACGACGTTCCCGAGGCTCGGCGGCTGCTGGAGCGTGGGTTCGACGCCGCGGGACGGCTGCGCGTCGGGCGCACCACCGTCGAGTGGGCGGTCCCGTACCTCGCCTGCGCGCGACGGGCCGCCGGGGACCCCGACGCGGCCTTCGGCGCCCTCCGGGTGGCCGCCGCGGACATCCGACGGAGCGGAATCCCGCTCCCGGTCCCGATCTGGGAGACGCAGGCGCGGATCCGCCTGCTCGAAGGCGATACGGAGGCCGCGGCACGCTGGGCGGAGACCGCGACGGTCGAGGCCGAACCGCAGTCTCCCGTGCTGCGCCTCCTCGGCCTCTCGAACGCCGTGACGATTGCCCGGGTCCGGCTCGCCCAGCGGCGCCCGGAAGAGGCGCGCGACCTTCTCGGGGATGCGGAGGTCGCGTACCGGGTGTCCGGGGCGGTCGCCGACCTGGTCTCGGTGCTCGTGCTGGAGGCCGTGGCCGCCGAGGCGCGCGGCCGCAGAGACGAGGCGCTGCGACGGCTGGCGGAGGCGATCCGCCTGGCGGCGCCGGGCGGCTACGTGCGCCGCGTGGTGGAGGACGGGGCGAGGCTCGGCCACCTGCTGCCGCTCGTCCGCAGGGCCGCTCCGGGCTTCGTGGACGAGGTCATCGCCGCGCTCGGTGCGGCGCCCGCGACGGGCCGTCGCGGCGCGGGCCTGTGGGCGAGCGGGGGCGAGCTCATCGAGGCCCTCACGCAACGCGAGCTCGAGGTGTTGCGGCTGCTCGCGCACGGCGCGCGCAACGCGGAGATCGCCCAATCGCTCGGCGTGTCGGTCGGGACGGCGCGATGGCACGTCGGGAACGTGCTCGCGAAGCTCGGGGAGCGCAGCCGGGCGAAGGCGGTCCTGCGCGCGCAGCAGCTGGGACTGGTGTAGGCGAAACCCGCGCAACTGCAGGGCCGCAACCCAGCGCCGAAGCCCGCACTTCGGCAGGCGACGTCTCAGCCGCGGGCCACGACCATGCGCGGCATGGAGCGCTACGAGATCCGGGTCGCCGGGCCTATCAGCCGGCGCAGGGCTGCCGCCCTCGGGTGCGAGGTCGAGCAGGTCGCCTCCGACGAGTCGCTGCTGGTCTTCGCCGCGGTCGACGAGACCGCGCTGTACGGCCTGCTCTCGCGGCTCCGGGACGCCGGGCTGGCACTCGTCGCGGTCAACCCCCGGCGCAGCGCTCCCGGTCTGGACGCAGTGAGAAGGGAGAACCGAGATGGACAGGGATGAGTTCCAGCCGGATGACTCGGCCTGGCGCGGGGTGTACGCCGCGGGTGCCGCGGGCGCGCTGCTCACCGCCCTGCTGATCCCGTTCCAGATGATCGTCTTCGTCGCCTGGCCGCCGCCCAGCCGCGGCACGGCTGCCGACTGGTTCGCGTTCTTCGGGGCGAACCCGCTGCACGGGCTCCTCAGCCTCGATCTGCCGATGATGCTCGAGCAGGTGCTCGTGATCCCGATCGTCGTGGCGCTGTACCGCCTCCTGCGCCGGTCCGGCGAGTCGACGATGGCGCTCGCGCTCGCGGGCTGGCTCGTGGGGGCGACGCTCTTCATCACCTCCAACACGGCCTTCGAGATGCTCTCGCTCAGCAACGGGTACGCCGCGGCGACGACCGATACTGCGCGCGCCGCCTTCCTCGCCGCCGGCGAGGCGATGCTGGCGACCTACTGGGGCCAGGGGACCTCCTTCGTCTTCGGCTACCTCCTCACCTCGCTCGCCGGCGTCATGGTGGGCGTCGTCATGCTGCGCAGTCACGTCTTCAGCCGGCTTGCGGCGTACGGTGCGATCGCCGGGAACGTCCTGGGCCTCGCGCTGTTCCTGCCCGGCATCGGCATCGGCCTCTCGGTGCTGTCGGTCGTGATCCTGTGGGTCTGGTACCTGCTCGTGGGCCTGCGCCTCGTGCGTCTGGCGCGATCACGGTCGATCCGGACCGTCTCCACTGGGCGGCCCGCCGTCAGCATGGCTGCCGGCTGACCCACGTTCCACGTCCAATCGCCCCATCACGAACAAGGAGCACCACCATGTCCGATCAGATGCTGAGAACCGTCCTCGGGGGCGTCCTCCTGCTCCACGGCCTGGGCCACGCCGGCGCCATCGGCGCGCTCGCCTGGATCGCGCGCTTCGGGCCCGGTCGCACGGGTGGATGGACCGCGGCGCGCTCGTGGCTGCTGCCCGACCTGCAGCCCTCGGCGGCGACGGCCGTAGCCTGCGCCGTCTGGGCCCTGGCGCTCATCGGCTTCGTCGCGACCGCCCTTGCGTTCTGGGGCGTGGGGCTCCCGGTCGACGCCTGGCGTGGCCTGGCGCTCGCCTCCGCCGTCGTCTCCGCCGCCGGGATCGTGCTCTACTTCGGCACCTGGCCGATGTTCAACACGCTCGCCGCGCTTGCCGTGAACGTGGCAGTGCTCGGCTCCCTCTGGCTGCGGTGGCCCCCGCAGTCGCTGTTCGCGTGACGGCCGGGCGCGTGCGAGGAACGCCCCCGTGGGACCCGTCGGCAGGCATCATGTTGGGTGCCGGCGGCCGCACTCGCGCGGGTGCTTGCCGCACGCGGCTGCGAGCAGCGGAGAGGATCGGATCGTGCGCGCACGTGACCTGGGCATCGTCGTCGGATCCGGGACGCCCGGGCCCCGCAACGCGATCACCGATGTGGCCGGCGTCCGCGTCGGCATGACCACCCTCATCGCGGGCGACGGGCCCCTGGTCGTCGGCAGGGGTCCGGCCACGACCGGCGTCACCGTCATCCTGCCGCACGAGGGGAACGTCGGGGAGGAGCCGGTGTTCGCCGGCTGCCATCGGCTGAACGGGAACGGCGAGTTGACCGGGCTCGAGTGGGTGCGCGAGTCGGGCCAGCTGACGTCCCCCATCGCGCTCACCAACACCCACAGCGTGGGCGTCGTCCGGGACGCGCTGACCGCGGCGGAGGTCGCGGGCCGGCCGGGCGGCACGGTGTTCTGGAGCCTGCCGGTCGTGGGCGAGACCTGGGACGGCCGCCTCTCCACCGTCAACCGCCTGCGCGCCTCCAAGGTGAGCGCGTCGACCCCGCTCCGGTTCCCGCTGTCGATGCTGTCCGACAGCTACATCACCGGGATCTTCGATGCGACGATCGAGGCGACCGAGGAGGCCATCC